>NZ_DAINOE010000068.1:9445-18347 GCF_036735525.1 Arsukibacterium sp.
CTGTAAAATATTGGCTAATGATGACGGATCTGGCCTGATAAAGCCAATAAAAATAAGTGGTCTAACAGCAGTTAAGTTTAGCGCTGGCATTATGTCAGAGGTATTACATTGTTAATTTTCGATAAATCTGGAGTGTTGTTTTTTAACGAGACCATCAGCTATTTTAATTCTGACTGCCAAGGGTTAATAACGTCTATGTTAGCCGTTTTAAAAGGGGCAAAATCACGAGTGGCCACTTTAAACCCCTGAGATACCACAATAGCCGCAATGTAACCATTGGGTATTGGAAAGCCAAGCCCTGCAGCTCTCGCCTTTGTGGCTAACTGGGCATACTGTTTTGCTGCAGCTTGGTCAAATGCAAGAATACGCCCATCGAACAGTGTTATAAGTCCACTCAGTGCATCAGTCAGCATCTCTTTACGCTTGCCACTGGGCAACATGCCAATGCCAAAAAGGAGTTCCGCCAGTGTCACGCTTGAAAGGTAAAGTATCTCGGCAGATTGCGCATTTAGCCAGGCTTTTACATTCGGATCAGGCTCAGGCTTCATAGCCTCTGAAACCACGTTAGTATCCAGAACTATCATTCAAACCTCATCGGCTCTGCAGGTGTATTGTTGCTTACTTGCTCTAAAGTGGTGACATCTTCATTGGTTAGTCCGATATCACGACTCAGTGCTGACAAGGCGTCACCTAGCTTAATACGTGACTTTGGCAGTATCACTTCTTCCAAAATAGCCCTCACCTCAGCCTCAGCACTGCGATTATGCAACTTTGCCCGAACTTTTAATGCGTTGTGTACCTCATCAGGTATGTTTCTGACCGTCATCATCGCCATTGATATCCACCTCTGATTGCATTCGTGAAACTAGCAAACAGCTACAATGCATTCAATTTAGGATAAATGCAATCAGATTGCAAACACATAAAATACAATGCCAGCGCCAAATTAAAATAACTTACTGGCTAAATATAACAACACCGCATAGCGCAACCCCTTACCCAGGGTGACTAACAGCAAAAATAGCCCGAAGCGAACCCTTAGCGTGCCGGCAACCAGTGTTAAAGGGTCACCGACGACCGGCAGCCAGGACAACAACAGGCTCCAACTGCCGTAACGGTTAAACTGTTGTCCGGCTTTAGCTAACTGCGCGGGGTTAACCGGAAACCAGCGTTTATGCTGAAAGCGCAGCAACTCTTTGCCCAGATACCAGTTAACACAAGAGCCCAAAGTATTGCCGCTGGTGGCGGCCAGCCAAAGGCCAAACACCGCATAGCCTTGCTGGTATAACGCCAGTAACAGCACTTCAGAAGAGGCCGGAAACAAGGTCGCAGCTATAAAACCGGTCATAAATAAACTTAAGTACATCACTTCTAGTGGACTCGCTAAACAGATGCAGACGATGACTTACGGCACAACAGGCTCAACACTTCATAGTGGCTGCTGTGGGCAAACATATCAAACAGCTGCACCTTTAACAGTTGGTACTGGCTTAGCTGTGCTAAGTCTTGTGCCAGCGTGCTGGCATTGCAGCTTGAATATAGTAGCCAGCCTGGTGCCAGCCGTTCTATATCCTGACACAATGCAGCGCCTAAACCGCGCCGCGGTGGGTTGACTACCAGTAAATCCGGGGCTTTGGCGGCTGCATGAGCAAAGGCAGTGGCATCCAGCGCTGCAAAGCTGACCTTACTTAGCCCCAACTCAGCCGCTGAGCGCTGAGCACTGTTAATGGCCGCTGCTGAGATTTCAATCCCCACTAATCGTTGCTCTGGCTGTACCAGATGCAAGCCAAAACCACCGACGCCACAGAACAAATCCCAGATTTGCCTGAATTGCCCCTGCTGTTGCTGTAGCTCAGCCAACCATTGTGCGGCAGTGCGATATAAACTGGCAGCTATTACCGGCTGAGTTTGAAAAAAGCTTTGCGGTTGCAGGTATAACGGCACCTGATTCAGCTGCTCTGCCAGTACTGTCTGCTCAGTTAAGATAATTTCTTCGGCGCCCTCAATAATCGCCGCGGCAGCCGGCTGTAGATTGACGGAGCACAGCTCAAGTTCGGGCAAGTGCTGTAATAGCCAGGGTAAATGTTTGGTGATTGACGCCAGACAGTTTTTTGAGCGCAGCACAAAGCGCAGCATAAAACGGCCACTGTGCAGGCTTTGGCTTAATAAAATATATTTAAGCTCACCGTTGCGGCTGGCAATATCATAAGGGGTAAGCCTGGCGCGGCAGATAAAGGCTTTACATAGCGCAAAGACAGGCGCAAAGCTGTCAGGATATAAGGGGCAATCGGCTAAATCGACCTGCTCGCCCTTCGCATTAATAATGCCCAGTACAGGTTGAGCAACGCTGCCCAGCGCCACCATTTTCGCTTTATAACGAAAGCCCTGCTCGGCACTGGCCATTGGCGCTAACAGCTGAGCAGGAGCGAACGGCGCCATTAATGCGGCCAGTTGTTGCTGCTTTAATTGCAGCTGCTGCGGATATGGCTTATCCAGCCAATTGCAGGACTGACAGCGACCGGCCTGAAAATGTTGGCACTGCATCTTTAGTCGCGGCTGTCTTTAAGTAATAACGGCAAAATGCTGGCATCGCCGTCATTGTCGGCCGCTGTTAAACCCAGTACGGCCGTCATCACATTGTATATATCCACCATACTTAAGCGTTCAACTTGCTGCCCTTGTAAAAAGGCCGGGCCATGCGCCAGCAGCATACCCTGCATCTGTAGCTCTTCGTTATCATAGCCGTGGCTGCCGCGAGCACGTAAAAAACTCGGATCATTCACTAAATCGGGTAAAAAGCTTTGTCTGATAAACACCCAGGGCTGCTCAGCCAGTAAAATAATAGATGCAATACGCCGGTGCTGCTGATAATGAAAACGCTCAGGCAATTCATGCTTACGGTACAAACGCACCTGCTCGGGCACCCTGGCGGCTAATTGCTGGTACAACGCCTCTTCTTCCCCCTCTTTTGGGAAGATACTGACAATTTCCCGCGAATAGCGAACATTTTTCGCTAAATTGGCGCTAAATAAGCTGTCCAGCACCACATGCTTGCGCTGATCGACTTCAGCCATGCCATGATCTGAGCTGATAATCATATTCACCTGCTCAAATAAGCCCAGCTCAGTTAATTGCCCGGCTAAATAAGCGATTTCATTATCAATATGCAAAAGCGCCGCCGCTACTTCGTTTGATGCTGGCCCGTACATATGGCCAGCTGAGTCTACATCACTAAAATACAGCGTTATCACTTGCGGCCGTTCAGCCTTGGGCAATTGCAACCAGTTCAGCACCGTATCAACGCGCTGCCGGTTAGGTGTGTCGTGTTCATATTCAAACCAGTACGTCGGCCTTTTGCCTTTGATCTCGGCCTCAGATCCTGGAAAAAAATAAGTTGCTGCCGTCAGGCCCTGCAGCTCGGCAGTCACCCAAATCGGCTCGCCCTGCCACCAGCGGCCATTGCCGACTTCTTCAGCCATACTCATGGCAAAACGCGCATCCCATTTGGGATCGTACATACTGTTATCAACAATACCGTGCTTTTGCGGATGCAAGCCCGTGACCAGCGAATAATGATTAGGGAAGGTTTTACTGGGGAATACCGGTTGCAGCTGTTTAACATGCACACCTTGTGTGGCCAGCTGCGTTAAAAACGGTGCCTGATGCAGCTCAAGGTAGTCATAACGCATACCATCAATAGAGATCAGCAGCAGTGTCGGCGCCAGGCGGTCAGTAGGGGGATTATCAGCTTGCGGCTCAGCAGGTTTAGCGCAGCCCTGTAGCAGCATCGCCAACAGTAGGACACTAACACCCAGCAAAGCTTGTGGTATCAATTTCATTAATTTAAATCCCGGCCACGTTCTATAGCTAACAGCAATGAACTTATAGTAACAATTTTGCGGTATTTTTACAGGAAACTTCGGTTATCAGTGCACATTTAGCGTTAGTTGGCTCACGCCGCCTAAATCATCCACTACCCTAAGCTCAAACTGACCGCGCTCTGCTGGCCAAAACAAGGTTTCACCGGGGGCGACCGAGCCCAAATAACGGCTGTTGGCAAACCAGTGCGCCTGCGTCACAGCGCCATCAAAACTGGCCTGTAGCGCTATGCCCGACCACTCGGCCTGGGCTGAAACTGCCGGCAATATATAGCTTAACTGTGCTTGTGGTGAACGAATAACCGGCGGCTGACGGCTTAATGACAGCCTATCTTCACAGAGCTGCTGATAGCGTGGCGGTTGCGCCAGCATAATACCCGCCTGCTGCATGGCCTGGCTGAGATCGGATGGCCAGAACTCAAACACCTTAAGCTCAGTGACACCCGGCTGATGCAGGCAAGCACGCAAGCCACTTTGTAGATCAATAGCGACTGCGCGATGCACCTCTGACACCTTAATGGGCGACACCCCGGGGATAAACCAGCCAGGCTCAGTTTGCGGACAATATTTATTGGGTAAATCACCGCTACGGCTACACAGCGGCACTTTTTTCAGCGTTAAGCCCGCTGCCGGCTGAAACAACTGCTGCTCTTTGCCGGGCTGTCGTGGCAGCAAGGCCAGTAATTCAAATAATAAGGGGCCAGCAGCACTGCGGCCAATCAGATTAGGGTTACTACTGCCATCAAAATTTCCCAGCCACACCGCCAGCACATAATCGCCACTAAGCGCTATAGCCCAGGCATCTCGAAAAGCATAAGAGGTACCGGTTTTCCATGCGACCGGCCGGCTGTCGATTAAAGCGCTTAGGCTGCTACTTTGCACTCCGGGGTGCTGGCGCAGCATATCCAGCGTTAAAAAGGCGGCTTCTGCTGTTAATAACTGCTGCTTTTGCACAGTACTGTCATGCTCGGATTGCCAGCCAAGCGGCTGCCACTGGCCTTCATTACCCAGCATCGCATACAGCTGCACCAGTTGCGCCATACTCAGCTCCATACCGCCCAGCACCAGCGCCAAACCATAATGACTGGCCGGCTGATTTAGCACCACCCCAGCTTCATTTAACCATTGATAAAAGTCAGGCTGCTGTAATCTGGCTTGCAATTGCACTGCAGGCACATTACGACTGTTAATCAGCGCCGTAGTAGCGCTAATAGGCCCGACAAACTGCCTGTCAAAGTTTTCCGGGTTAAAGCTGCCATAGCGGCGCGGTAAATCAGTCAGTACGCTTTGTGGATGGATATGTCCCTGCTGCATCGCCAGTGCATACACAAAAGGTTTTAATGCCGAGCCCGGTGAGCGCGCGGCCATCACGCCATCAACCTGACCGGATATCGCCTCATTATTAAAATCGGCCGAGCCAAGCCAGGCCTGTACCTGCATGGTGCTACGCTTAACCAATAATGCACTGGCATTCGTAAAACCCAGCGCTTGCTGGCGGGTTAAGTAGCTACTGAGTTGTTGCTCAAAGCGCTGTTGCAACGGCAACTGTAAACTGCTGTAAAAGCGCCCCTCCAACTGCCCCTGCAGACGCAACTGATTAACAAAGTGTGGCGCATAATTTGGCAAGTCGGCACGGTTAAAATAGCGCAGCGGCAAATCCAGTGGGGTAGTTAAGCTTGGTGCTGCCTCGCCGCTAAGCGCAGCGTTACCGGCTAAATTAGCCGCGACCTGTTGCTGCCAGAGTGCGGTTAAGCGCTGTCGGGCCAGATTTAATTGCTGCTGGCCAGCCTGGCTTAGTGGGCTGCGCTGATTAGGGTTTTGCGGGATCACACTTAGCGCCAGTGCTTCGGGTAAGGTCAGTTCACTGGCTTCTTTACCAAAGTAAATCAGGCTGGCCGCGGCGACGCCCTCAATGTTGCCGCCATAGGGAGCATAGTTAAAATAGGCTTCGAGCAGTTGATCTTTGCTAAAATGCCGCTCCAGATAGAGCGCATAAGCCAGTTGTTTCAGCTTACCACTGATACTGCGGGTATCTATATCAAAGCGCAGCCGGGCCAGTTGCATGCTAATGGTCGAGGCGCCCTGCCGCCGGCCCTGTCGCACCACACCTTGCCAAAACGCCCGGCCTATGGCAGTAAAGTCAAAGCCATAATGCTGGTAAAATCGTCGATCTTCGTACAATAGCTTAGCTTGCTGCAGGCTTGGCGCTATATCTGACAGCGGCAGTTTTAAGCGATAACGCTGATCAGCAGCCAGCCTTAAACTTAACAAGTCGCCATTAGCGGCAAAATACGCGCTACCCTGCTGATAATTAGCGTACAACTCCGGCTTAGCACTCAAGCCCAACCATAGCGCACCCGCCGCCAACAACAACAGTGGCAGTAGCAATAAGCGCAACAGCCAGCGCCTGGGTTGCATTGGCTTAGTGCGCCGCGTCAACCACAAAGCGACCGGCGGCGGTATTGGCCCGCACACGGCTGTCGTACATTGACTCAGCTCTGACCGTTGGCAGCATAAAATCGCCCGCCGCCGTCACTTTAACCTGATAGCGCAACTCGGTCATTTGTGGGCCAAAACCGGCATAATACACCAGTCGGTCTTCACGAATATCCACGTAATCGGCGCGCCAGCGCCCTTGCTCTCTGGCGACAGAGCTGCGCACCACGCTAAAACCTGCTGGCAGTAAATCGACCACCGCCACATTGTTATGCCAGCTGTTATTGGTACTGCGCAAGCGCAACCTGACGGTCAGCTCATCACCCTGCCGGGCGCGGTTAACCACCTGACCTTCACTGTTCAGATAATCCCGTACCACCTCTAATTGCTCAGCGCTGGCTTTGGCTTCAGGGGTTATGGCAAAACCGGCTTCACTTAGCGCATAAAACAGCGGCGTACTGCTCTCAATTAACAGCTGTTTGGCTTCAGTATTAAAGCGGTAACGCTGTGCCGCTCCCTGATTATCTGCGCTACTAAGCGCAGTGCGCTCACCGGCAGCACTTAGCTGGTAAAAGCGTGGGGGTGGCAAACTGCTGTCGGCTTGTAATTCACCGTAAGAGGCCAGCGCTAACACCGAATAAGCCGTGGCTATAGTATTGTACTGACCATCAAATACCGGCTGCAGCAATTTAACAATGTGCTCAGCGTTAAGCGCTTTGGCTTGCTCAGTAAAATGCCGGGATAGCAAATAAACATATTGCGCATCTAAACTCAGTTGCGACTGAAACGCCGGGTTAGCAAAAGGTGGCAGCGGCGCGGCTATACGTTGCGCCTCCCTATTTTGTAAATAGGCCTGCTGCATAGTGGAGCTTTGCCCCAGCCGGTAACCGCCCATTAAGCCACGTGCCAGCTCTGGTTGTTGTAATAACTGATAACTGGCCGCCATATAGATTGCCGTAATATCCGTTTGCCAGGCCTGCCGATGTTGCTGCTCTAAGCGCTCATGCAGTTCGACCAGATAATTGGTGGTGACCTCGCCGCTGCGGGTTAACAGATAAATGGCATTGGCACGCAGTCGCGCCTGATACAAATTAGCACCACTGACTCTGGCAACATTACGCAAATAACTTAAGCCCTGCTGGTAAATATAATCCGGCACTGCCAGCCCCTGCTCGCGCGCCGCCAGTAAAAAGTGCATCACATAAATACTGGGGAAATCAGCGCTGGCATAGCCCCCCGGCCAGAAACTAAAGCCACCATCGCTTTGCTGCCGCTCTGCCAGCTTTTGTATTAGCACCGCAAATTGCTGCTGCACCAGGGGCAGCCGCGACTGATAAGTCGGCTGTTGCACTAAGCCTATCCAGGGGAAGACCTGCGACACCACCTGCTCGGTGCAACCATGAGGATAGCTTGCGAGAAAATCGGTAAAGCTTTCAGCCAACACCAGCGGATTAGCCGAGGCAGCCACATTTTGCGTAGCAAACTCGTTATGCAGCGGATAACGGGTGTTTAACTTAAGCGGCCCTTTACCCTGGTATCCGGCGTTTAAGCTAGTGCGATAATGGCTGGCCGGGCGGATACTCAGGCTCACTTCACGGTTGGCTTCTTCTATCAGCTCAGCTCGCTGGTAACGCGCGTTGAAACTAAGAGTTAGCTCACCAGGCGTGGCACCGGCTTTTAACCTGAAGCGGGCACTTTGCTCATTGCCCTCTGCTATGTGTAAGGTTTGTGTAGTTGCACCCAGGGCGCTAAGGCCATCAGGTAACTGCAGGCTAACGACGATGTCAGCCTTAGCGCCAGAGCCTTTAACGCCATTGGCAACCGAGACATTAACCTCAAACTCATCGCCGGGCGCAGCGCTTTGCAGCACTTCAGGGGTAAGCACAAAAGGCCCGCGCACCTGCACATCTGAGCTGTAAGCGCCCAGCGCCGTGTCACTAACGGCGACGGCCATCAGCTTTAAATTGCCACTAAAGCTGGCCGGTACCTGCACTTGTTGTTGCTGACGCTCGGGCCCGGCTTTCACCAATCCTAACCAGAATACTCCAGGCTGCTCGGCACGACGGGCAAAAGGATTAAGGTTTTTATCCATCATCATGCGACTGCCGGTGACCATTATTCTCTCACTATCGCCACCCACTCCAGCCAGTTGACGTTGTAGCAGACTAAACTCAGGTAAAATTAAATCGAGCATTTGCATGCTGCGTACCTGTAGTGCTTGCTTCTGTAAAAAATGGCTCAACGGATCAGGTAACCGATACGCTGCCACCTGCAAAATGCCCTCATCGACACCGTAAATCAACATATCAGCCGCGTCGCTGGCCTGATAGCCAATGGTAAAGGGCTTACCTGGCCGCACCTCTGCCGGAGCATCCAGGTTGATGTTTAACTGACGGCGGCTACGATCAATATTAAAGGGCACCACGGCATAACTTAACGGGCTGACAAAGAGTGCTTCCGAGTCGGCGGCTCTTACAAAACTAACGTTGATATAGGCGTTACCTTCAAGCCCCTCCGGCAAGCGAATACGCTGTATACTGCTGGTGGTGTTGGCGCTAAACCAGCTAAAGCCATGCACTTTATCGCTT
>NZ_DAINOE010000069.1:0-18262 GCF_036735525.1 Arsukibacterium sp.
TTGCGGTGCACTGGATTAAAGCAGAAATTCATGAGTATGTGCTGAAAAACTGGCGCATAGTCAAAATTGCTACCACGAAAGCGCAACGCAAGTTGTTCTTTAATCTGCGTAAAGCCAAAAAACATTTAGGTTGGTTCAATCAGGACGAAGTGGCGAATGTCGCCCAGTCACTGGGTGTGGCTGAGCATGAAGTACGTGAGATGGAATCACGTATGAGCAATTACGATATGCCGTTTGATGCGCCAGATGAAGATGACGAGTCGGCTTACACTGCGCCGGCCTATTATTTAGAAGATAAAGCCTCCGATCTGGCGAATCAGGTAGAAGAAAACCAGTGGGATAATGCTGCAGCTGAGCGTTTACAGGCGGCGATGCGTACGCTGGATGACCGCAGCCAGGATATAGTGCGGGCACGTTGGTTAGATAATAACAAGCTAACGTTACAAGAGCTGGCAGAGCGCTATCAGGTATCGGCTGAGCGGGTGCGGCAGCTGGAAAAAAATGCAATGAAAAAATTGCAGGCCGCGTTAAGCTAACTGCAATAGCAAAAAAACCTGCTGCGGCAGGTTTTTTTATATCTGAGATTAGAGGGGTTTAGTTTGGGGCAGCAATAGCCGGGGCGGTAAAACCGGCGGCGACCACATCATGCTCTTGCGGCAGTATCGCAGAAATGCCCACCAACTCTATACCCTCAGCGGCCAGTGTGGCTAAACGTTTGCGCAAAAACTGATAGGTTTGCGGGTACGGATGGCCGATGGCAATGGCCACCTGATGGCGCCGGGCGATCTGCAATAATTGCTGGAACTGCCGCTCCATGGCTTCTTCTGATAAATCATTATCTAAAAATACATGGCGACGTAGCGCGGTAACGCCATACTGCTGCGCATAATGGTTGGCTTTGCTGTGTGGTGTGGTCAGGCTGTCGACAAAAAATAATTGCCGCCGCTGCAGGTATTCCATGGTCCAGGCCATCGGCTGATCCAGCGCGGTAAACAAGCTGCCCATATGGTTATTGATGCCAATAGCATAAGGAATATCAGCCAGCGCCTGCTGTAAGCTATGTTGTACTGCTACTTTATCCATAGTACTGGTAAGAGCGCCAGGGCCGAGACTTTTGCCATTACTGGCTTCCATCGGCATATGCAGCATCACGTCTTTGTTGCGGGAAAAAGCAATTTGCGCTGAGCGTTGGCCATAAGGAGTATGCGGCAATACTGAAAACGTCAGTGCATAGGGCAGTTCAACCAGCTTTAAATCGGCCTTCTGGTAGCCAATATCATCAATAATGATGGCAATTTTCGGTTTAGCCGCCGCAGCCTCTGAGCCGTAGCACAGCATCAAGCTGCTCAGCAGTAATAAAACACAGCGCACGCTAGGTCATCCTTTACGGTAACAAGCCAATTTTTTTAATTCAGATTTGCCGTATATTGGCTTAAGAAGCCAGTAGTCGCAACCTTTTTTAACCATTGTTTTCAACCGTCTGCATCCAAGCCTTCTGCTGCGCATGAGCCTTCAATATCAGCCTGTACCTTAAGTAAGCCGCTCGGTAAATAAACAGTGTAATGCCGGGGCTTTTAATGAAATTTTATTGGCAATATAATGTAAATATTACGATTTTCTGTCTCACATCTGCTGTTGTGCAGTGGGGTCAGGCCTTGTATTTTGCATTGATTTGAAACGCTGCAGTTTGAATGCAAAAAGCAAGGCCTGACCCCCGTCGGAAAACCCTGACGGATCTTCACAAACTATAGCTCGAACCATAACGGCTAGTTACTGCGGGTAAGCCAGGGGAGGGGGTTAACGGCTTCGCCTTTTTCGCGGATTTCAAAATATAGCCCTGCTTCGGCCTGGCCACCGCTAACGCCTGCTAAGGCTATCGCTTCGCCGGCGGCGATATTATCGCCGGGTTGCTTTAATAAATTTTGATTATGGCCGTACAAGCTCATAAAGCCGGCGCCGTGGTCCAGCACTATGACCCAGCCATAGCCTTTTAGCCAGTCGGCATAGATCACCCGGCCATCGGCAATGGCTTGTACCTGCGCTCCGGCTGTAGCCTGAATAATAACGCCCCGCGCCTGCATGCCGCCCTGACGCCGCTCGCCAAAGCGCTGACTTAAGCGCCCGGCTAACGGCCAGCGTAACTGACCTTTTACTGCCGTTAAACCGGTCAACTCGCGCTGCTGCATGGCCTGACGCTGTAACTGCTCAATGGTGGCCTGTAGGCTGCTTTCGTTATTTCGTAAATAGCTAAGCTGGGTACCCTGATCTTTTAGTACTTTCTGTAACTTAGTCACCGAGCTTTGCTGCGCTGCGCGGGCACTGCTTAGTTGTTGCTGCTGTTGTTGTAACTGCTGCAAGGTGATGGCCAGTTGCTGTTGTTGCTCGGCTAATTGCTCTGCTACCTGCTGTAGCTCAGTCACCGTTTGCTGAATTTGCGCTAATTGCTGCATTCTGGCGCGGTTAAAATACTGGTAATAAGTCAGTACCCGCTCCAGTTTTGCCGCATCCTGCTGGTTTAACAATAAGCGGGTATAGTCATGCTGGCCCAGGCTATAGGCACTTTTTAGCTGCTCTGCCAGTATCGCTTGCTGGCTATCAAAGCTCTGTTGCAAGGTTTGCTGCTGTTGCTTCAGCTCAGCTTCGCGTTGCTGCAGCGCACTTTGCTGTGCCCGGCTGCGGTTAAGTTCTGTTACCGCCGTCGCCAGTTCCCGATCGGCCTGTTGCAGCGCTTGCTCTGCCTGTTCTAATTGCTGCTGTTGCTGACGCAGCTGTTGCTCTGTCAGTTTAATTTGCTGTTGCACCTGCTCCAGCTCTTGCTGTTCAACCTGAGCATGCAGCGGGCTGCTGATGCTGCCAATAGTGAACAGCAGCAGCGGCAATAGCGGCAACAATAACTTCATTTAGCGCAGTTGCATCAGAACTTTACCGGTCATTTCTGCCGGTGTGTCCATGCCTAGCAGATGCAGCATAGTGGGGGCGATATCGCTGAGTATGCCGCCCTCAATGGCCTCTGCCGGTCGGCCAACATAAATCAACGGTACCGGGCCACTGGTGTGAGCGGTGTGAGCCTGACCAGATTCAGCGTCTTGCATTTGTTCGGCATTACCGTGATCGGCAGTGATCAAACACTCGCCGCCTACCTCAGTAAGCGCCGCTACCACCCGGCCAATACAGCTATCCACGGCTTCTACTGCCTTGATGGCCGCACTCATCACGCCGGTGTGGCCTACCATGTCACCATTGGGGTAGTTGCAAATAATGACATCAAAGTCACCACCATGAATGGCTGCAACCAGTTTATCGGTCAGCTCCTCTGAACTCATCTCGGGCTGCAGATCATAAGTGGCGACCTGCGGCGAGGGCACTAAAATGCGTTGCTCGCCGTCGAACACCTGCTCGCGGCCACCACTAAAGAAAAAGGTGACATGGGCATACTTTTCCGTTTCAGAAATCCGCAACTGGGTTTTTTGATGCTTAGCCAGCCACTCACCTAATACGTTGTTCAGGCTCTCTGGCGCAAAAGCCACCTCACCTTTAATGTTTTTGGCGTATTCGGTTAGCATGACAAAGTGGCCCAGGGCCGGGCGCTGCTGGCGTACAAAGCCATCAAAGGCATCGTCGGTAAAGGCCAGGCTGAACTGACGGGCTCTGTCAGCACGAAAATTCATAAATACCAGGCTGTCACCGTCGTCCAGTGCTATTGGCTGGCCTTGCGCATCTAAAATCGCGCTGGCTTTAACAAACTCGTCGTTCTCGTCGCGCGCATAGGCTTGCTGTAAGGCCTCAGTCGCCGTTTGACATTGATATGCTGCGTTGCCCTGGGTAATCAGGTCGTAAGCTTGCTGCACACGATCCCAGCGCTTATCGCGGTCCATGGCAAAATAACGGCCGACGATAGAGGCTATCTGGCCTGAGCCAGATTCGGCAAAATGCTGCTCAAACAAGGCGATACTGCTGGCAGCACTGCGCGGCGGCGTATCGCGGCCATCTAAAAAAGCATGCAGGTAAATACGCTTAACGCCTTGCTGCTCGGCCAGCTTAATCATCGCCAGTAAATGCTGCTGATGGCTATGCACCCCGCCCTCAGACAACAGCCCCATGATATGTACTGCCTTGTTATTGGCGGCAGCGTCTTTTGCGGCCTTAACTAACACAGTGTTAGTAAAAAAATCGCCATCTGAGATAGCCTTGGTGATGCGGGTAAAGTCCTGATATACCACGCGGCCAGAGCCGAGGTTGACATGACCCACTTCCGAGTTGCCCATTTGCCCATCGGGTAAGCCGACATCCAGGCCTGAGCCGGAAATTAAGCTATGGGGGTAGTCTTGCCACAGCTTATCCATCACTGGAGTATTCGCCTGAGCAATAGCATTGCTGTCGGTTTGCTCCCGATAGCCCCAGCCATCCAGAATCAGTAACACCAGGGGTTTTTTAGGCTGTTGCATAAGGGCTCCACTTCAGAATTGCCGACAATAAAAAACAAGGCCTTATCTTACCGTTTTCTGCTGATATCTCCAGTAACAATGCACCGCTTATCGTCGAAATTTCCATGCTGATATGGTTTTTGCTGTGTCCTGATTTGAAAATCGGTATACTCATGGCTGACTTGGGTTTCAACAGAAGAAAGAAAGGTTATGGCGCAGTATATTGAATTTATCTCAAATAATCCTATTCTCAGCCTGCTGTGGCTGGTGATTTTTGTGTTACTGATCGGCAGCTGGATCAAAGCCCGCTTATCGCCGATCACCCAGCTTTCTCCGACACAACTCACCTTATTAGTGAATCGGGAAGATGCTACTGTGCTGGATATTCGCGGTATTGAAGATTATAAAAAAGGCCATATTACCGGTGCCCGGCATGCAGATAGTGCTGAGTTGCAAAAACAAGCACCGGCTGACCTTGAAAAACAGAAAGACGCGCCCATTATTGTCGTATGCCAAGTGGGTATGACAGCCCAGAAGGCGGCAGCGGCCTTAATGAAACAAGGCTTTACTAAGGTATCAGTGCTGCAGGGTGGTATGGGAGCCTGGACTTCTGCCAGCTTGCCAGTCGTTAAAGCAAAGAGGTAATGATGGCAGCCGTCACTATTTACAGCAAAGATTATTGTCCTTATTGTGTGCGGGCAAAAGCCTTATTAACACAAAAGCAGGTGGCCTTTGATGAAATACGCATTGACCAGCAACCTGAACGGCGCGCTGAAATGATTGCCAAAGCCAATGGCCGCAGCACAGTGCCACAAATATTTATTGGTACACTTCATGTCGGTGGATGTGACGACTTGCTGGCGCTGGACGCCATGGGCAAGCTTGATCCATTGTTAGTAGCATAACTAGACGTTTAACTAGTAGCATAACTTTATATTTTTAATTAGGAATTATCATGGCCGAACAACAAGCAAACGGTGTTGCAGCAGAGCAAGAAAACCAGGGTTTACAATTTGCTATTCAGCGTATTTTTGTAAAAGACATTTCATTTGAAGCGCCAAATGCCCCGGCAATTTTCCGTAAAGAGTGGAAGCCAGAAGTAAAACTGGACCTGGACACCCGTAGCGAAAAACTGGATGAAAGCACTTTTCAGGTAGTGTTATCACTAACTGTTACTACTACCGTGGGTGAAGAAACCGCTTTCTTATGTGAAGTGCAACAAGCCGGTATCTTCTCAATTGGCCAATTGGAAGAGCAACAAATGGCGCATATGTTAGCGGCATTCTGCCCAAACATTTTGTTCCCTTATGCTCGCGAAGCAGTATCCAGCCTGGTTAATCGTGGCACCTTCCCGCAGTTAAACCTGGCGCCGGTAAATTTTGATGCCCTTTTTGCACAATATTTACAGCAGCGTCAGGCAGAAACTCAGCAGCTGAACGCTTAAATGCTTAAGCCATCTGCCATTACGGTTTTAGGCGCGGGGTCTTATGGCACCGCGCTGGCGATATGTCTGGCACGAAATGGTAACGCTATTACGCTGTGGGGGCGCAATACAGCTGAGATTGCGCTGATGCAGCACGAGGGTGCTAATCAGAAATATTTACCTGATATTAAGCTGCCGCCCAGCTTACAACTGACCTCAGATCTGGCGGCGGCAGTTGCTGCTAGTCGTGATATTCTGGTGGTGGTGCCCAGCCACGCCTTTGCTGATACCTTGCGTCAGTTAAAGCCGTTGCTGGCGGCCAATGCCAGGATAGCCTGGGCTACTAAGGGCTTGGAGCCGGAAACCGGCCGCCTGCTGCAAGATGTGGCGCGCGATATTCTGGGTGAGCATATCCCATTAGCCGTATTATCGGGCCCTACTTTCGCTAAAGAAATGGCGGCGGGTTTGCCTACAGCTATTTCGTTATCGTCTACTGATATGCTTTTTATCAATGAATTATCTAACTTGTTACACTGTGCAAAAAGTTTTCGGGTGTATACCAACCCAGACTTTATTGGCGTGCAATTAGGTGGCGCGGTTAAAAACGTCATTGCTATAGGCGCAGGTATGGCTGATGGTATAGGTTTTGGTGCCAATGCCCGTACTGCTTTAATTACTCGTGGTTTAGCAGAAATGTGTCGTTTGGGCTGCGCTATGGGTGCCCAAAAAGATACCTTTATGGGTATGGCAGGCTTGGGCGATCTGGTGCTGACCTGCACTGATAACCAGTCGCGTAACCGTCGTTTTGGCCTGTTGTTAGGGCAAGGCATGGGGGTAGCCGAAGCTATCAGTAGTATTGGTCAGGTGGTGGAGGGCTACCGCAATACCAAAGAAGTTTACAACTTAGCGCGTCGGGTGGGTGTGGAAATGCCGATCACTGAGCAGTTATATCAGGTGTTGTACGAGGGCAAAGCGGTAAAACCAGCCGCACTGGATTTACTTGGCCGCGAAAAACGTGACGAGAGCAACTAATCCACCTCAGCCGTATCGTCATTAACCGCCTTTTATTTAGCAGCGCCTCAATTAACTCACCGCTTTTTTAAATAACTTGTTTTCTTTGGCCAGTAGCGCCGGTACCTCGCTGGCAGGCAAGGCTTTGCTGAATAAGTGCCCCTGTAATTTGTCACAGCCCATTACATGTAACAAATAAGCCTGCATTTCGGTTTCAACGCCGCAGGCTATCACTTCCAATTGTAAGTAACCGGCCAGGCGAATTAAGCTGGCGGTAATATTACGTTGTTGTTCATTATGCTCCATATCACGCGCTAAACCCGGGGCAATTTTCAGGCTGTGTAATGGGAAATTACGCAGATGATTTAAAGAAGATATGCCTTCGCCAAATCTGTCCAGCGTTAAGCCAAAGCCCAGTTGATTCAACTGTTGTAATTTTTGTTGCACACTGTCAGCTGGCTGGCGGAAGATGTCTTCAGATAACTCCAGTTCAAACAGGCTTGCCGACAGCTCGTGTCGCTGCAGTTGCTGCTGCAAGAAAGCAATAAAATCAGCCTGCTGGAACTGTAGCGTAGAAATGTTAATGGCCACGCGGCCGCGGTTTAAGCCGGTTTGCTGCCAGTATTTTACTTGTTCACAGACCTTTTTAAAGACGATCCGATCCAAGCTGACAATCAAGCCGGTCTCATCTGCTAGTGATAAAAAAATAGCGGGTAGTAATACGCCTCGTTTTGGGCTATGCCAGCGCAAGAGTGCCTCGTAGCCGACGACTCTGTTACTGCTGATACTGATTTGCGGCTGAAAATACACGTCAAACTCGCCTTGGGCAGCACTGCGGTATAGTTCGGTTTCGAGTAATAAAAATTCCGGAGCCAATTGTTGATAGCGGGTATTAGCAAACTGAATACTGTTTTTTCCGGTTTTTTCGGCCAGTTGCGCCGCCTTGATGGCGCTGCTGCATAGACTGTTATGATCACCGGCATCTATGGGATAAATACTTAGCCCTATATGAACCCGTAAAGCTGAAGGTTGTGAGGCTTGTTCGGTGGCGCCGAAGACAATTTTATGTGCCAGCCGGTTAAGGGCGATGTTACAATCTTCTTTGCATAAGTGAGGTGGTACCAGGATCATAAAGCTGTCATCACTGAAACGCGCAACCAGCATTTGAGCAGGGGTGAGTTGCCTGATACGTTGACCGGTAGTAGCAATTAACTCAGTGTGATCGAAGCTGGGTTGAATTGCCTGTTCTGCCAGCGTAAAACTTAATTTGATAAAAAGTACCGCCAGTTGTGGATTGCTGTCATTGCAGCTGGCAATAGCATATTTTAGTTGCTCGTCAAAAATACTGGCATTAGGTAAGCCAGTCAGTGGGTCCCGGCTTAACAAATTATGTTGCAGCTGTTGGCTCTGCCATTGTTCAGTCATATCATGGCCGACCAGCAAATACTGCTTAGTGGCCTGGTAGTCAATTCTGTTGATAGAAACGATTAAGGCGGCAGTATGTTGAGCAGTTCCCAGCCACAGTGATCCTTGCCAGCTGACTTGTTGTTGTAGTTGTTCTCGCAGCAGCGGGCCAGCGTGCTGTAGACAGGCACTGTCTTGATACCAGGGTATTTGTGTGCCTTTAGCGCCATGATGGTTCAGTAACTGTTGCAGACTTTGGCTAGTGCGCACTAGCTGTAATTCAGCGTCAAAAATGGCTACTAAACCAGGCGTCTGCTCAAGGGTATAATTTAATGCCTGTTGTTGTTGCTCTATTTGCTGTTGTTTTTTGACTAACTGCGATAATAATACCAATAGCGAAACACTGAGCAATGCCAGTAGCAACAAAAAAACAGGCATTTGCCACAGATTGACTGATGGTGTACTGAGAGGTATAGCGCTGGCAGGCAGCAACATGATCACAGGCAGCCAGCTAAGCAGTGGCATAATGGTAACGTCCTTGTGTAAATTAACAAACAGATCATTTTTAAATATAGCTAGCTTTCGACGCAAAAGGCAAACGTTGATTAGCATTATATGTGAGTATTTTTTAGTATAATTTCATGCAAAATAGCGAAAATTAGCTTTATTATCGCCATAAAAGGATCTAACACGATGTTTCATCTGGCATTATTTGAGCCACAAATTGCCCCCAACACAGGAAATATTATCAGGCTGGCGGCCAATACCGGTTGTCAGTTGCATATCATAGAGCCTATGGGCTTCGATTTTGAAGAAAAAAAGCTGCGCCGGGCCGGCCTCGATTATCATGACCTGGCGCGGGTAAGCCGCTATGCCGACTATGCTGCCTTTAGCGCAGCGATGGCGGGGCGGCGTATTATTGCGCTGACCACTAAAGGCAGCCGACCCTATCAGCAAGTAGAGTACTTAGCGGATGACGTGTTGTTGTTTGGCTCTGAAACAGCAGGGTTGTCTGAGGAGGTGCGTCAGACTATTCCGGAAACACTGCGCATCAGGGTGCCGATGCAACCCGGAGCTCGTAGCCTGAATTTGGCAAATACCGTGGCTATTGTTAGCTACGAAGCCTGGCGGCAACATGATTTTATTGGCGGCAGTTAACTCGCCGCTGGGCATAGCTATAGCGAGTCCAGTTGTGTCAGAAACTGATTAATGGCGGCAAAGGCCTGCTGCCGGATGGGGTCGGTTTCCATCAGAATTTCATGACGGGCGCCTGCTAGCGTGACTTTTTGCCGCAGTAAGGTCTGCGGTAATCGCGCAAACCACCTATCCTGGGCGCTGTTGCTGACAATCTTATCTGCGGCGGCCTGCAGTAACAAAACCGGCGTAGTCAGCTGTGCCGCACTGTGTTGCAGCAGACGCATCGCCATAATAGCCTCACTAAGCCAATGCAGCGTTACGCCGCCAAGTTGCAGGTCGGGATAATCGCGATACAGTTGCTGCATCCAGGCTAAGCGAGCCTCACTTTGGGTCAGCGGGTTGCCAGCAAAGTGTTTCGCACGATAAGGTCCCTGACCGGGTAAAAAGCCGTGCTGGCGACCCGGCCAGCCATGTTCTATGCGCGCAAGATGCAAACACATTGTTTCGGCCAGCCGTGTTGGTACTATGCCGGTATGAATACCAAACATTGGTGAGCATAAAATAAGTGCATCTATGGCCGGAGCTATGGGTGGGTAACAGGCGATAGCCGCACCCATAGAATGACATAACAGCAGATGCCGCTGATGGCCAGATGGCAGTACAATCTGTTGGACAAACTGGTTGAGATCGCGTTGGTAATCCGAAAAGTGCCCGACATAGCCTTTTTGTCGATCGGCCAGCAGTCGCTCAGACTGACCCTGGCCGCGATGATCCACAATGTAGACGGCATAGCCTGCGCTGACCAGGTCGAACATCAGCTCGCTATATTTAATCGCTGTTTCAATACGACCACTACTAATAATGATCGCGGTGCTGGCTTGTGCCGGCCGGTGAAAATGATAATACAAACTGCGGTTATCAAAGCTTTGCAGTTGCTGATGCTGCAGTTGCTGCCAAAACGGTTGCAGTTCATTGTGCCAGCGCTGGGCTAACTGTTGTTCGCTGCCCATCGCCTGTAATTCAGGAAAACCTTTGGTGTTAGTCAAGAGTGTTGTCCTTCAGTTACTGGCAGCAGGCACGCTATACAGAGCCCACCTGATTCGGGTAAGTGAGCACTGGCCTGGCCACCGTGTTGGCAGATAATTTTTGATACGATGGCCAGGCCAAGGCCAGTGCCGCCACTTTGGTTATCACGGCTTTGACTCACCCGGTAAAAGGGCTCAAAAATTGCGTCAAGTTGATCTATGGGCAGGCCTGGCCCTTGATCCCTTACCTGCAGCAAAACAGCTTTGCCCTGTTGCTGCAACTGGCAGCGGATCGCACTATGCTCAGGGCTATATTTAATGGCATTACGGATGATGTTTTCAATGGCCCGTCCCAGCAAACGGCTGTCAGCCGTTAACCAGAGTTCAACCGGGCTGTGTAATTGCAATTGCAGCTGTTTGGTATCCGCTTCCAGCTGGTTCACCTCCATCACTTCTTGTACTAAGGCTACCAGATCGCAAGGCGCAAATTGCAGCTGATATTGGCCGGCATCTAATTTTGAAAAAGTCAGTAATTCTTCCAGTAATTGCTCTAGCCGCTCTAGTTCTTGCTTTAATCTCGGCAGTTGCTGCCAGTCTTGCTGGCGTTCAGCCAGCCCCAGCGCCAGTTGTGCACGAGCCAGCGGGGAGCGCAGTTCGTGGGAGACATCGCGCAGCAGACGCTGCTGGTTTTCCATCAGGGCGCTGATGCGCTCAGCCATAGTATTAAAGCTTTGCCCCAGTTGCCCCAACTCATCCTGTCGCTTGGCCAGCTTAGTGACTCTGCTGTGTAATTTACCTGCGGCAAACTGCAGGTTTTGTTGCAACAGTTCACGTAACGGCCGTGAAATTGACATCGCCAGCAGTAAGCTCGCTGCAGCTGAGATAGCTAACAATAATAAGAACAATAAGGGCTCAGATAAACTATTCAGCCGCCACCAGGGTTGACTGGGGCGCTGACGTTTATGGTATAGCGCTAATGGTTCGTTATTAAGGGTCAGTAAAAAAGGGCCGGCCAGATAAGTATGACGATGGCGCAACAGACGGGGGCGGTTAAGGGGGGTCAACTCGGTTAGCCAGTGCTGATCAAAGTGTCGCGGCAACGCAGAGGGATTTAACACTTGTTGAGTATCAGTTTGCACCAGAATCCAGCGATCGGGGTCACGTTGTTGCAACTTTTCCAGCAACTGTTGGCTGTTGTCGGTATTGACCAGCTGCTGACTGATTTGCTGCCGTATTTGCTGTACCACCGGTATTGGCAGACGGCGTATGTCAGTCTCATCACGTAATTGGCTTGAAATAACCAGCGTCAGACTGACGGTGAGCAGCAATACCAGCCAAAACCATAAAAAAATTCGGCCAGCTAAGTAATTAAATGGGTTCCAGCGCTGAGCGGGGGTCATGCTGGCCCCGATAAAAATAAATAGCCACTGCCCCGCAGGGTTTGAATTTTGTCCTGCTCAGAACAGTGTGCCAGTTTTTTGCGGATATTACTGATATGCATATCCAGGCTGCGATCATATTGTTGCAAATGGCGGCCAAGTACGCTTTTACTAAGTTCTTCTTTACTGACCAGTTCGCCATGGCGCAGCATCAAGAGCTCAAGTAGTTGAAATTCAGTGGCGGTCAGTGTCAGCAGCTGTTGCTGGCAACTCACCTGGCGATTATGTTTATTAAGTTCGACGCCATTGACACTTAATATCGGGCTGCTAGTGCTGTTATCTTGCTGGATTAATTCTACCCGGCGTAATATCGCTTTAATGCGCGCCACCAGTTCTCGCGGATTAAACGGCTTAGCCAGATAATCATCTGCCCCCAGCTCCAGGCCTAAAATACGGTCAATATCATCGCCGCGGGCAGTAAGCATCATCACCGGGCAGTAGCGCTGCTGACGCAAGGCTTTTAACAATGATAAGCCATCGAGGCCCGGTAGCATTACATCCAGCAGCACTAAATCTTGCTGACCTTGTTGCGCCGCCAGTAACCCTTGCTTACCATTATGCACGGCCTGCAAGCTAAAGCCATCCATAGCCAGATACTCAGCCACCAGCTGACACAGCTCAGTATCATCATCTATCATTAAAATGTGCGGCATAATGGCTCCAACAACAGGCTAGGCTACAGTGTAATGCGCAGGTTAAACTGCTGGCAGTTCTTTACACAACCTTTACCCTGACTTTGCGTTGCTTTGCATTCAGGGGGCTAAGCTGTAAGGGTCTTAATAGCGGAGTATATAGTATGAAAGCACTTAGGTTAATGCTGGTAATGGCATCTTTATCTGGCTTGGCACTAGTGCCACAGGTGCAGGCAGTCAGTCAGCAAGATAGCGAAACAGCTAAACAACGCCACAGCATGCAGTCTGAGCACAGACAGCCGAAACACAGACACTCGGCACAGCAAGAGGCGGGTCAGAAGCGGCAGCGTGGTCATAACATGATGCAGCAGTTAGCGAGTCTGGATTTAACCGACGAGCAAAAACAGCAGATCCGTCAACTGATGCAGCAGAACCGGGCAGAGCGCAAAGCCAAGTACGCGGGTAAAGAGCCTGCAGCGGGCCAAGCGCCTTCCGTGTGGCAAGATCCTTCAGTTCGCCAGGAGCTCAACGCCTTAATGCAAGCTGAGCAATTTGATGAACTAGCCGTACAGCAATGGCTGGAGCAACAGCAGCCGGCGCAACTGCAGCGCCGCTTACAGGCATTAAAGCTGCAGCATCAGCTAAGGCAGATACTGACTGAAGAGCAGCGGCAACAATTGCAGGCCATCAGAAAGTCCCGCTACTCAACTAAGATCTAACTCCTTAAGTTTTCTGGTTAAGGTATTGCGGCCCCAGCCCAGGCGACGGGCCGCTTCTTGTTTGTGACCATGAGTAAAGCGCAACGCCTCCTCCAGTACGACCTTTTCAAAAGCTGGCCCGGCCTGCGCTAAGATATTTTCTGCGCCACTGGCGAGTTGTTCACCGATCCATTGCGCCAGCAGACTTTGCCAGTCGCCGTCGGACTCAGCGTTATGTTGTACTTGCTGTTGTTTAGACTGACTTAATTCCGCTGGTAAGTCGGCGACAACGATATGTTTGCCACTGGCCATGACGGTGAGCCAGCGACAGGTATTTTCCAGTTGCCGCACATTGCCAGGCCAATCAAGCTGACTTAAAAATTGCTCAGCTTCAGTTGTGAGAATTTTGGCTTCAACATTTAGCTCTTTGGCCGCCTGCTGTAAAAAGTGTTGCACCAATTTGGGGATGTCTTGTTTGCGATCTTTTAAGGCCGGCAGATGCACCCGAATGACATTCAGCCGGTGAAATAAATCTTCGCGGAATTTGCCGCTTTGCGCCAGATTTTCCAGATTTTGATGGGTCGCAGCAATAATACGTACATCGACACTGACCGCCTGATGGCCGCCAACACGGTAAAACTGGCCATCGGCCAGTACCCGTAATAACCGGGTTTGCACATCCAGCGGCATGTCACCAATTTCATCCAAAAATAGCGTGCCGCCATCGGCTTGTTCAAAGCGCCCTTTACGCAGCGTATTGGCACCGGTAAAGGCGCCTTTTTCATGACCAAACAGCTCAGATTCGATTAAATCTTTCGGGATAGCCGCCATATTCAGTGCAATAAAGGGTTGCTCAGCCCGTGGGCTATGTTTGTGCAGCGCTCGTGCCACCAGTTCTTTACCTGTGCCAGACTGGCCATTGATTAACACGCTGATACTGGAGCGGGCCAACCTGCCGATAGCTCTGAATACTTCCTGCATGGCGGGGGCTTCGCCAATAATTTCCGGTGATAAGCTGGGGCTGACACTGGAGGGTTTTGGCCGACGGCTAATGCTGTGTGCTAATGCCCGGCTAATCAATGACACCGCATCGTTCACATCAAAGGGTTTAGGCAGGTATTCAAAGGCGCCACGTTTAAAGGCATTAACGGCGCTGTCTAAATCTGAATGCGCGGTCATAATGATTACTGGCAGCTCTGGGCTCAGCTCCTGTAATTTACTCAGCAACGCCATGCCATCAGTACCCGGCATGCGGATATCGGATATCACTACCGCGGGTTGTTCGTATTCCAGCCTTTGCAGCATTAAATCGGCCGACGCAAAACTTTCACAGATAATCTCGGCGCGGCTGAGTGCTTTCTCCAGTACCCAGCGGATGGAGTTATCATCGTCAATTATCCATACTGATTGACTCATTGCTTACTCCTCGGTGTCTGATACAGGGATGTACAAAATAAACTCAGTCTGACCCGGCCAGCTGTCGCAATCAATCCAGCCACCTTGCTGATGAATTAAGGTCTGGGCGATAGATAAACCCAGACCAGTGCCGCCTGGTTTGCCACTGACCATGGGGTAAAACAAGGTATCTTTGATGTCAGTGGGGATACCGGGTCCATTATCAATAACCTTGATACAGGCCACTAATCGGTAGCGTTTGCCGTGTAACGTATGCTGGTGCAAAATCCGGCTTTGCAGGCAGACATTGCCACCATCGGTGAGTGCTTGCTGCGCGTTGCGCACTATATTGAGTAATGCTTGTTCCAGTAACTCCGGGTCAAAACTAAAATCCGGAATGCTGGGATCATAATCGCGCAGAAATCTGACGCCAGTAGGGTTGTCTATTAACGCCAGTTGCAATACTTGCTCTATCACCTGATGCAGATTTGCCTGCAGGCATTGTGGCGGCCTGTAGGGGCCTAATAAGCGGTCAACCAGATTACGTAGCCGGTCTGCCTGGGCAATAATTAATTGTGTGTATTCTTTTTGCTCGTTATCTAACGACTCTTCCAGCAGTTGCGCTGCCCCCCGTAAACCGCCTAAGGGGTTTTTAATTTCATGTGCCAGGCCACGGATAAGCTCACGGGCAGCAAGGTGCTGATGCTGCTGCAGGCTTTCCATGCTAATTTTACGCTGCTGCTCTACCTGACGTATTTCCAGTAACAATAGCGGCTCAGCTGCGTCAGCGACGGTTACACTGATATCAAGCAGTAAATGCCGGCCATCTAATAGCACTGCCTGAACATCACTAACGCCGAAGGCCTGGCGGCTACTTAGTGCAGAGCTTAAGTGACTTGCTTTGATATCAAGGTGTTGAAACAAGGCAGCAAACAATTGCTGGCGCAGGCGTTTCTCACCGATGCCCAGTACCGCACAGCAGGCGGTATTAAAATAACGGATACGTAATTGCGGGTCGAGTAATAGCACAGCGGTACTAAGCTGAGCGGTTACCCAAGAATAATCTGCTTGTTCTGTTGCTAGCTGATCCATTAGTCTGCCCTGTTGCACCAAGATGGTGCGTTATCGGCCAGTTTAGATCAGCTTGCGCCAAAATGCACTGCAGATGCACTATCTTGGTGAATTCACCGTTGCTCTGTGAAGATAAAAGGTTGTTACAGGACTGTTTGCAATAAGCTTGCCGCTTTGATCAAAAAGTTCCATTTGTAGTTTGTGCTCGCCACGATCCATATCGCGTAAAATAAATACCGCATTATTTTGTGGCTCACCGACCGGTTGACCATCTACTACTAATCTTACGCGCAGGCCACGCTCAAACATCGGTGTTATACGACCATTGACATAGACTGAGCCGGTATTGTCGCGAACGGTGCCGTGATCTTCAGGTTGGGTGATGCTGACGTTAAAAGGCTCTGGCGCTGGAGCTTTACGCTCTGGCATGTTTGGATCGGTGGCAACCATAATGTTAGGCCGGGTGTTAAGTGTCACTTCTTCAGCGCCTGCTTGTGGGCTGTCAGAAAACACTAATACGCCATTAGCGTCACGGGTGACAAAAATTTTTTTATCCTGTGCTGTTGCTGGCAACAACATTAAGCCTAACATGGCTAAAAGTAATAGCTTTTTCATCCGCGTCTGAGTTCCATAAGCAATACACTTGCTGATTATTCTTCAAACACTTTAACGCGCTTTGCGGCAGATTTCTACAAAAAAAAGCCCACTTGATGTGGGCTTTCTGGTTAGACCTGATGACGCTTACACGCTGTAATACAGTTCAAATTCCAGTGGGTGCACAGCCATTGACACTTTACGTGATTCGGCACGTTTAATGGCAATATAGGCATCGATCATTGCATCTGACATTACGCCGCCCTTCGTAAAGATAGCGCGGTTTTTGTCCAGCTCATTCAGTGCTTCATCCAGTGATACACAGACCTGTGGAATGTTCGCTGCTTCTTCTGCAGGTAAGTCGTACAAATCTTTATCCATGGCATCGCCTGGGTGGATCTTGTTCTGTATACCATCTATGCCAGCCATTAACTGGGCAGTAAAGGCCAGGTAAGGGTTAGCCGCCGGATCCGGGAAGCGACATTCAATACGGCGCGCTTTAGCACTGGGTACTAATGGAATACGGATAGAGGCTGAACGGTTACGGGCCGAATAGGCCAGCATCACCGGTGCTTCAAAATGCGGTACTAAACGCTTGTACGAGTTAGTAGACGGGTTAGTAAAGGCGTTGATGGCCTTAGCATGCTTGATGATACCGCCAATGTAGTACAGGGCAAGTTCAGATAAACCGGCATACTTATCACCGGCAAACAGGTTAACCCCGTCTTTGGCCAATGACTGGTGACAGTGCATACCTGAACCGTTATCACCCACTAAAGGCTTCGGCATAAAGGTCGCGGTTTTACCGTACAGGTGGGCAACGTTATGAATAACGTACTTTAACTGTTGCACTTCATCGGCTTTTTTAGTCAGTGTATTAAAGCGGGTTGCAATTTCGTTCTGACCGGCGGTGGCCACTTCATGGTGATGTGCTTCAACGACCTGACCCATTTCTTCCAGCACCATACACATGGCGCTACGGATATCATGGCCTGAGTCTACTGGTGGTAACGGGAAGTAACCACCTTTCACGCCAGGACGGTGACCTTTGTTGCCATCTTCGTAGACGGTACCTGAGTTCCAGGCGGCTTCTGAAGAGTTCAGTTTAAAGAATGAGCCTGCCATATCAGTATGGAAGCGCACATCATCAAACATAAAGAACTCTGGCTCTGGTCCAAATAATATGGTATCAGCAATGCCGGTTGATTTTAAGTATTCTTCAGCACGCTTAGCGATAGAACGTGGGTCACGGTCGTAACCCTGCATAGTGCTTGGCTCAATAACATCACAGGTAATGTTAAGAGTGGTTTCTTCAAAGAACGGATCTAACACCGCAGTACTCGCATCTGGCAGCAGGATCATGTCGGAGTCGTTAATGCCTTTCCAGCCGGTAATAGATGAACCATCAAACATTTTACCGTCTTCAAACATGTCTTCGCTTACCTGGCTAACCGGCACACTAACATGCTGCTCTTTGCCTTTGGTGTCGGTAAAACGCAAATCGATAAACTTAACGTCGTTTTCTTTAATTAATTCCAGAACCTTTGCTACAGACATGTATTCCTCCAATTGACCCAATTTGAAACCTACTGTGTTGGTTGCCCTATTAAATGCCAGTTGCATGCCAACAAATAAAATACTTATTAATCATTGATGTAGATATAAAGCACTGTAGGTGGATTACCATTTTGCACCAAAGTTGTGCGTTATCGCCTCAACTTGGTGCGCTGACTTCAGGCCAAGCCTAGCACAGCCAGAGCGCTCTGCTGAAAAAAATAGCGGCTTTCGCTGCAGTATTTTGTCTTTCTCTGAAAAAAAAGAGTAGAATATGCGCCCTTTACATTTTAAAAGCGTTTGCCTGGTGGTCATTATGGTCATCTAGTGCCACAGAGGATATTGATACATGAGCGTCACCGCCACCACTTTAGATAAACTGCGTAATATTGCCATCATCGCCCACGTTGACCATGGTAAAACAACCCTGGTTGATAAACTGCTGCAACAGTCGG
>NZ_DAINOE010000070.1:0-17716 GCF_036735525.1 Arsukibacterium sp.
ATTATACCTTGTTGCTATGCCGTTTATTTTTCACTCAAAGATCAACAGCCTCTAGTGTAATAGCAGTTTACGGCTATTTTTTGTCGGATAATTAGTGGTTTGCACACAATCATTAGGGGGTCGCTGTTAATCGTTAGGAGACGCTCATGGTAATGATAGCGGTGCTGTCATGTTTTATTCTGGCTTGTGCCGCTCCCCGGCTACAACAGCTTGTTGGGCGTCACACTGGCTGGCTGTTATCGCTGTTGCCCGCCAGCATCTTTGTTTACTTTGCCAGCTTAATCCCGCTTATTAGCAGTGGGGAAACGCTGCGCATAGCCTATCAGTGGTTGCCCGGCATGAGCATACAGTTCAGCTTTCTGGTGGACGGCCTGTCATTACTGTTTGCCCTGCTTATAAGCGGTATTGGTTTTTTTATTCTGGCTTACGCTGGCCGCTATCTGGAAGGTCATGCGGCGTTGGGGCGTTTCTTCCTGTTTTTACTAGGCTTTATGGGCTCGATGCTCGGTCTGGTGTTATCTGACAATCTGATTTCGCTGTTTGTATTTTGGGAGCTAACCACTGTCAGCTCTTTTATGTTGATTGGCTTTAACCATGAAGATGAGGAGTCTCGCAAGAAAGCACATCAGGGGTTGATGGTCACCGTACTGGGCGGCCTGGCGTTAATGACCGGCTTCATTATGCTGGGCATGGCTGCGGGCAGCTATGAGCTCAGTGAGATTTTAGCCGGCCCTGCCCTAACCGAACACCCGCTGTATTTAGCGATGCTCAGCTTAATTTTACTGGGCGCTTTTACTAAATCAGCACAAACCCCTTTTCATTTCTGGCTACCTAATGCCATGGCGGCACCAACGCCGGTATCCGCCTACCTGCATTCAGCCACGATGGTCAAAGCCGGTATTTACATACTGGCTCGTTTACACCCTACCTTAGGCGGTAGTGATGCTTGGATGCTGACACTGAGCCTGGTGGGAGCCCTGACTATGCTGACCGGTATTATTCTGGCCAGCCGCGCCACCGGTATTAAAAAAGTGCTGGCCTATTCTACAGTGATGGCGCTGGGTACCCTTACTATGTTACTGGGGCTGGGCACCGAGACAGCCGCCATGGCTGCTGTCACCTTTTTACTGGCGCATGCGTTATATAAAGGTGCACTCTTTATGATTGCCGGCATTTTAGACCATGAAGCTGGCGTCAAAGATTTCCGCGATGTATCTGGCCTGCGTAGATTAATGCCTAAAACCACGCTGGCCGCCATCCTGGCTGCGCTTTCGCTGGCCGGGGTCATTCCGCTATTTGGCTTTGTTGGCAAGGAATTATTGTTAGAAGCCGTTCTGCGCGGCTCTCACTGGCAATTAGGCTTAACTATTGCCACTGTTACCGCTAATATCTTTGTAGTGTTAGTGGCAGCGCTATTGGCATTAAAACCCTGGTTTGGTAAAACAATCAGCACTCCAAAAGCGGCGCATGATCCTGGCCCTGCTTTATTGGCGGGGCCCATCATATTAGCCAGCCTTGGTCTGCTCTGTGGCGTGTTACCCTTTTTGCCCGATCAATACCTGCTGCAAGCCGCGGCCAGTGCTGTCTATGGCCAGCCGGTCAACATTAGTTTGTCGTTATGGCATGGTATTAACCTGCCTCTGATGCTTAGCCTCTGTAGCCTGGTGCTGGGATTAGTGCTTTATAAGTTCTGGCAAGGCTGGCGGCAACGCACAGCGCTGTTAGAACGGCTTAGCCAGTTTGGTCCTGAAGCCGGTTACTATAAACTAATGCAAGGCATGATAGACTTTTCAGCCTGGCAAACCAAAACATTGCAAAATGGTTATTTACGGCATTATCTGATCACCACCATGGCCACAATAGTATTGCTGGTGGGCTGGGCTATCCTGCGCCTGGGTCATCTGAATCTGAATATCGACCTGTCTGGCATCCGCTTACAGGAAGTGACTGTGGTATTGCTGTTATTAATTACTACGCTGGCCGCCGTTACTGTGAAGTCTTTTTTAGCAGCAGTGGCACTGCTTGGCGCCCTGGGCTTTGGTGTGGCACTTATTTATGTGTTCTTCAGTGCCGTGGATGTCGGTATCACCCAGGTATTGGTTGAAACCATCACCGTCTTGCTTTTGGTATTGGTGCTGTATCGTTTACCCGAGTTTCGTAATATGTCCTCTAACATTAACCGCGCCCGCGATGCCACTATTGCACTGATGTCCGGCGGCTTAATCACTTTGTTAATTCTGCTGGTGACCAATGCCCGCTCGATGGAGGGCATCTCTGATTATTTCCTGGAAAAAAAAGCGTGCCCGAGGGCTACGGCCGTAATGTAGTCAACGTCATTCTGGTCGATTTCAGGGCGCTTGATACGCTGGGTGAAATTTTCGTACTGGCATTAGTGGCTATTGGTGTTTATGCAATGGTGCATTTACGTACCGGCGCTCTGCCGGTGACCAATGCCGATAAAAGGCTGGCCGCTCAGAAGCAACGTGAGCAAACCACTAAAACAGGAGAGACTAAATGACCCCCCGTTTTAATATGCGCTCGTTAATTCTCAATACCGGCGCCACACTGCTATTGCCATTATTAATTTTATTCTCGTTGTTTTTGTTGTTACGTGGCCATGATGAACCCGGTGGCGGCTTTATCGGTGGTCTGGTCGCCGCCGCGGCTATTTCACTAAAGCTGTTTGCTGAAGATTACCGTGCTGCCCGCACCATTTTACGTGTACACCCTTTGCAGTTAGTGGTAATGGGCTTGGTGCTGGCTGCCGGCGCCTCTTTGCCCGCGTTATTTGTCGGCGAACAGTTTTTTACCGCTCAGTGGTGGAATCTGGATTTGCCGATACTCGGCAACTTAAAACTCAGTACCCCGCTAATTTTTGATATTGGCGTGTATCTGGGTGTTATTGGCACTGTGCTGACCGTAGTTTTTACTCTGGCGGAGGCTGAACATTCATGACCACCTTAATGGCTATTTTAATTGGCTGTCTCTACGCCGCAGCTATCTACATGATGCTGCGACGCTCTGTTGTTAAGCTGGTGATTGGGCTTATTTTACTATCTAACGCCGCTAATTTACTGATTTTCACCGTCGCCGGACTGGAACGTGGGGTGCCGCCATTAATAGATAAAGGACATGAATTTATCGCTGGCAATGCCGCCGACCCTCTGGCGCAGGCACTGATTCTGACTGCCATCGTAATCGGTTTTGGTGTACTTGCCTTTGCCGTGGTGTTAATTCACCGCGCCTGTGAAGTGGTGCAAACAGATGACATGAACGAAATGAAAGGAACCGATTGATGGATTTAACTGTATTGGTTGCTTTGCCGGTTATTCTACCACTATTATTCGGCGCTGTTTCACTGACCATACTTCATCACCATGGCGCGCAGCGCTGGCTAGGTGCTATTGGTACCGCCAGCCTGCTAATTGCGGCCTGTGCTCTGCTGTGGCAAACCCATGCTCACGGCATACTGGTGCTGGAAGTGGGCTCCTGGCTCGCGCCCTTTGGCATAGTACTGGTCGCCGATTTACTCGGTGCTATTATGGTATTACTGGCAGCGATTACCGGCTTTGCGACCGCTTTATATAGCCTGAAGACCGTTCGCAAACGCTTTGAACGTTTTGGTTATTACCCTTTATTACATTTGTTACTGGCAGGTGTTAATGGTGCTTTTCTAACCGGTGATATTTTTAACCTCTATGTGTGGTTTGAAGTGTTGCTAGTGGCATCATTTGCGCTGTTAATTCAGGGTGGTGAGCGGGCGCAAATGGAAGGTGCCATTAAATACGTTACGTTAAACCTACTGTCTTCCGCATTATTTTTAACGGCCATCGGCTTGTTATATGGCCTGGTTGGCTCGTTAAATATGGCAGATATCGCCGTGCGGCTGACCCAGGTTGAAGATCAACGTATGGTTACCGTAGTCGCCATGCTGTTTTTAATTGCTTTCTCAATTAAAGCGGCAGCCTTTCCGTTATTTTTCTGGTTACCGGCGTCTTATCATACGCCGCAAGTAGCGGTTTCTGCGGTGTTTGCCGGCTTATTAACTAAGGTTGGTGTTTACGCGCTGTACCGGGTGTTTACCCTGATTTTTAATACCGAAGTGGCCTTTACCCATAACATTTTGTTGTGGATGGCTGTGTTTACCATGCTCACCGGCGTTTTAGGTGCAGCCGCCCAATTTGAAATAAGACGTATTCTGAGCTTTCACATTATCAGCCAGATCGGCTATATGATGTTAGGGCTGGCGCTCTATACGCCACTGGCCCTGATTGGTGGGGTGTTTTATATCATGCACCACATTATTGTGAAGGCGAACCTGTTTCTGGTGGCCGGTATTATCTATCGCTTACGCGGTAGTTTTGAGTTAAATCGGCTAGGTGGTTTATATAAAGAGCACCCGGGGCTGGCTATCCTGTTTTTAATCCCGGCTTTATCACTGGCTGGTGTACCGCCGTTATCGGGCTTTTTTGCCAAATTTATTCTGATTAAAGCTGGTGTCGACGCCCATGCCTGGTGGGCTGTAGGTATCGCCTTGCTGGTGGGGCTGTTAACCTTGTACTCCATGATTAAAATCTGGAATGAAGCCTTTTGGAAAGCGGTACCACAGCCGGCACCAGATATTCCTGCGCCAGGGCGCAATGGCCTGCTGTTCTGGACCACCGGCACCCTCGCCGCCATGACAGTAGCGATAGGGGTGTTTGCTGAACCCATTTATCAGTTGGCTGAGCAAACGGCCGCACAGTTACTTAACCCACAACTCTATATTAACGCTGTGCTGGGGGCTGACGAGCTATGAATCTGTTATTGTCGAATCTGGTAATGGCGATGATCTGGGCAGCCTTAACCGATACCTTTACGGGCGGCGGCTTGCTGGTTGGCTTTATTATTTCTTATCTGGTGCTGGTATTTGTGTTCCGGCAGCACACGGATGTGCGCAAATACCGCCAACAGGTACCACGTTTTATCAGCTTTGTGGTGTTTTTTACCAAAGAGCTGATCATGGCCAATTTAAAAGTGGCATATGATGTGCTGACACCTACCAATTTGATGAAACCCGGGGTAATAGCCATGCCGCTACGGGCAGAAACCGATATGGAAATTACCATGCTGGCTAATGCTATCTCATTAACGCCAGGCTCACTGAGTCTGGATGTATCAACTGATCGCCGGGTACTCTATGTGCATGTGATGTACTTGTATGATGAAGCCGCTGTACTGAGTGAATTAAAACGGCTGGAAACAAAAATTTTACGGGTGATGCGATGAATACTGTTATGGAATATGCCTTGTTATTAGGCTTTGCCATCCTCTGCCTGGCGCTATTACTGGCATTATGGCGCTTATTAAAAGGCCCGACCTTGCCCGACAGAGTAGTCGCACTGGAGTTAATTGCCTCTATTACGGTTGGCGTAATCGGCTTGTATGCGATACGCAGTGGCCGTGACGCCTATATTGATGTCACCATGGTGTTGGCACTGACGGCCTTTTTAGCTGCCATTGGTTTTGCCCGCTATTTGGAAAAGGGGAGTCACCGTGATAATCATTGAATTACTTGCCGTTCTATTGTTACTGAGCGGCTGTTTATTTATGCTGGTAGCATCACTAGGGGTGTTTAGAATGCCCGACTTATTAACCCGCATGCATGCCACCACCAAGTCAGGCGTGCTTGGCGCAGGCTTAATCATGTGTGCGGTAATGCTGTTTTTTGGTGAGAGTAGCGTGACTTTAAAAGCGCTGGCGGTAATGGCCTTTACTACCCTTACCTGACCTATTGCCGCCCATGCTATTGGCCGCGCCGGATATTTTATTGGGGTGCCGCTGTGGAAGCACACGGTAAAAGATGAGCTGCATGGCCGCTACGATGCCGACACCCATGTGCTGCGCAGCCCTGAGCAAGCTAAAAACGATGAAAAAACTTAAGATTCGGCATCCGGGCTACGGTTACCCGCCTTACTGGCATGCGCCTGACCACGTTTTAACTCTTGCTCACCTAACGTATGCTCGACCGCCTTTAGCCTGTGGTGTAAGGCGGTTTTAATGAGCATATGAGCACTAACCGGTGCGGTGATTAATAAAAACAAGGTGATCAACAGCTCATGCACACTTATCGTTTCCGGTGACATACTGAAATAAAAAATTGAGCCCAGTAAAATACCACCCATACCTAAGGTGGTGGCTTTGGTCGGGCCATGCAAGCGCATAAAAAAATCCGGCATCCGCACTAAACCAATTGAGCCTATCAGTACAAAGCTGCCACCGAGCAATAAAAAGAACGCGACCGCCCATTCCATCCAATGTTGCATTTAGTGCTCCTTATTCAATGATATCGCCGCGCAGAAAAAACTTACAGACTGCCACGGTACTGATAAAGCCAATCATCGCAATCAACAGCGCGGCTTCAAAATACAACGGGGAGCCCATCAATAAGCCGTACAGAATAATCAGCGCGATACTGTTGATGTACATGGTATCGAGTGCCAGAATACGATCTGGCAAGCTGGGGCCCCGTAATAACGACCAGAGGTTCAATAACAACGCCAGGCTTATCATGCCAAATACCAGAAAAATCACATTGGCTAACATTTGAAGATCTCCTTTAACGGGGCTTCGTAGCGCTGCTTAATAGTCGCAATCAATTCAGCCTCATCTTCCAGGTTTAACACATGGATAAGCAACCAGCGCTGCGGTAGCGGCTCATCTGGAGAAAGATGTTCAGTACAAGGATAAATATCAGCACTCACCGTACCCGGTGTCATCGATACAGTACCAGCTAAAATAGTCAGCGGTAGATTATGCTGTAAATCCAACGGCACCCTGACAAAAGCGGGTTGCAATTTACTTACCGGGCCTAAAATTAACATGGCGACCTCAGCATTAGCCGTCACTATGTCGGCAAATACCCGTAAGATGTAGCGCAGCGCTAAGAAGGGGCGCTCGACCAAAGGCTGCGGATCGCGGAATTTATAACAAAGCCAGGGTATGCCGATGGCTAACAGTACGGCGCCCAGCAAGTGAAAGGGTGCCACACTCTGATTCAATAACAGCCAGATAAAAAATAACAACAAGCTACGATAAGGTGTGGGCAACCATTTAAAACGCGGATTCATTCTCATGGTGTGACTCCAGGCTGCGCTAAGATAACTGATATGGCCGACGCAACGTCTGCCAACTGCTCGGCCCCTTGCAAGGTGAGCTCAGTCATAGGGCCGGCAAACACCGTCAAGGCCACGCTGGCGCTGAGTAACCAGCACACTGCAAATATTTGTAATGGTTTAGCTTTGTCCTCGTTCGCCGGTTGACCTCCTACCCGCCAGAACAAGGTACTGCCGGCCCGTGATAAGCCAATCAGCACCAGCAAACTGGAGATCAGCACCACCGCCCATAACGCCAGCTGTGCCGCACCATCCGTGACGGCTTGCAGCATCATTATCTTACCAATAAAACCTGATAACGGCGGTAAGCCGGCCACTGAAATCGCCGCCAGCATAAATAAGGTGCCCAATAATACCGGCTGCGCCACTCTGCGCGCTGAAACCAGTCGATCTGCTGCTTTACCACGCTGCAGAGCAATCATATCAGCCAGTAAAAACAGCGCCGCAGTAACCAGCGTGGAGTGCAGGGTGTAATAGAGTACCGCTGAATTCGCAGCATTGTTACCCAGTGCCACTAAGCACACCAGGCTGCCCACAGATACCAGCACCAGGTTAGCCACCAGCTTTTTAAAATCCTGACTGGCCAGCACACCAACAGCGCCAAGCGCAATGGTGGTAAGGCCCAAAGGCCACAACCAGACAGAGGCCATACCGGCTAAAGGCCCGGCTTGCTCGCCAAAGATAGTGGTATAGACCCTAAGTAATGCATAGACACCGATTTTAGTCATCACGGCAAACAGCGCTGCCACCGGAGGTGAAGCAGAGGAATAGGTAGCGGGTAACCAAAATTGCAGTGGTAACAATGCGGCCTTTAGCGCAAACACAATAAGTAGCAATAAACCACCGGCTTTCACTAACATCAGGTTTTCTGCTGGTACGCTAGCAATTTTAAGCGCCATATCAGCAATGTTCAGCGTTCCCAGGGTGCCGTATAAAATGGCCAGCGCAAACAAAAACACCGCCGATCCCGCCAGGTTTAAAATCACATAGTGTACCGCAGCCTTGGTTTTGTTTTTACCACCGCCATGAATTAACAAGGCATAAGAGGCAATTAGCAGCACTTCAAAGAACACAAAGAGGTTAAATAAATCACCGGTTAAAAAGGCGCCATTGATGCCCATTAATTGAAATTGAAACAATGGATGGAAGAAGCTACCGCGCTCATCTTCGCCGGCACTGCCATAACAAATGGCGCCTAAGGCTAAAAAGGCGGTCAAACAGACCATTAACACACTGACGATATCGGCAACCAGAATAATACCAAAGGGCGGCTGCCAGTTACCCAGCGCATAAAAAGTAACGCCCTCAGTTAAGGTTTGGCGTAACAACCAAAGCGACAACAGTAATAGCACTAAGGTGGAGCCCATACTTAACCAACGACGACGGTTGGGCGAATAATGCACCGGCGGTAACATGATGAGTAGCGCCGTTAGCATCGGCAACAACACGGGCAGTAAAATAAGATGACTCATCAACGCGACTCCCGTTTAGCCTGATGTTTCGGGCTGGGCAATTTGCCATCGACATGATCACTGCCTAAATCAGCACGCGCCCGAATGGCTAAAATCACCAGAAAGGCGGTCATCGCAAAACCTATAACAATAGCTGTTAACACCAACGCCTGCGGCAGCGGATCGGCATAGCTGTCTGAGGTACCCAGCACCACGGCGCCGCGTAAATTAAGGCGACCAGAGCCAAATATAAACAAGTTCACCGCGTAAGACAGCATGGTCAGCCCTACCACCACCGGGAAGGTGCGCCCACGCAGCATTAAAAACACGCCGCAGGCCGTTAAAAAAGCAATACAGCAGGCAAAAAGCATTTCCATCAGGTCGGCTCCCGGTGTGTTGGACGATGCGAAGTGGTCATCTTACCTAAACTGGCTAAAATCAGCAGCGTGGCACCTACCACCGTAACATAGACCCCCAAATCAAAGGCAATGGCACTGGCCAGTTCAATTTCGCCCAGTAGCGGCAGCTGGAAATAATCAAACCAGGAGGTCAGGAAAGGCCGGTTAAACAACAAACTGGCCAAGCCGGTGAGCAAGGCTATCATCAGTCCCACGGCCACCACCCGTTGATATTCAATATTCATACGCGCTTTCACCCAGTCTACGCCTTGTGAGATATACAACAGGATAATGGCTACAGCGCTGATTAAGCCGGCGATAAAACCGCCACCAGGCAGGTTATGGCCGCGGAAGAAAATAAACACCGACACCATCAGCGCCATAGGTAAAATACTTTGTGCCACTGTTGCCAGCAGCAATGGATGACGCTCGCGTGCCCAGGGCCGCCCTTCGCCATCACTGCTGGGTTTAAACACCGGAATACGGGTTAATAATTTGAAGATACCCAGTGCAGCGATACCCAGTACCGCAATTTCACCCAGCGTATCAAAACCCCGGAAATCAACCAGGATGACGTTTACTACATTAGTACCACCACCGCCGGTCTTGGCATTGGCAACAAAAAAATCAGAAATCGTAGCAAATGGCCGGGTCATAATGGCGTAACTCAGGCTGCCAATCACTACCCCAACCATGCCGGCTAAGCCCAAGTCACGCAACACCCTAGAAGGCATAGATTGTTTTGGCGTTTTGTGCGGCAGAAAAAACAGCGCCAGCATCAACAGAATAACAGTGACCACCTCAACCGATAGCTGGGTTAAGGCCAGATCCGGCGCGGAAAAGCGGGTAAAGGCAATCGATACCATCAAGCCGACTACCGAAATCATTAATAATGCTATCACCCGCTGCCGATGCCATATCACGGTAGCAAAAGCACTGATCAACAACATGGCGGCGCCAGTGGCATTGACGGCATCCAGCGGCAACTGTGGTCGACTACCAGCAAGCTGCTCCAGCTCCAGCAGCGGCAAACCTGCCATCACTACGACCGCACACAGCAACAACGCCATATAGCGCTGTAAGGAGCCATTATCCAGCCAGTTATATAGCCACTGACAGCCGGCCACTAAACGCTGCATACCATGCTCAAAGCTACTAAGCGCATCCATACCCGGCAAGGTGTTCTGAAATTCAAATAACTGCCGGCGGTTGATATAAATAAATGCACCACCCGCAAGGGCAACCAGGCTCATCAATAAAGGTAAATTAAAGCCGTGCCAGATTGCCAGGCTGTACTCAGGCACCGAAGTACCCAATATGGCTGTACCGAGCACTGCAGCCGACGCCGCATGCAACAAATCGCCCACCAGCAACCCCGGCGCGACCCCCACCAGAATACACAGCGCTACCAGCACCTCTACCGGCACCCGCATATAACGTGGTGGCTCATGCGGTGTTTTGGTCAGGCCTTTGGGCTGCCCATTAAAAAACACATCGTGAATAAAGCGCATCGAGTACGCCACCGAGAATATAGCAGCCAGCGTAGCGAGCACAGGCACAACCCAGGATAATGAGCCTAAAAAGTGCTGGTGCAGGGTTTCTGCAAAAAACATTTCTTTAGATAAAAAGCCGTTTAATAAGGGTACACCGGCCATAGCGCCGGCAGCAACCATCGCCAGAGTGGCGGTAATCGGCATAAATTGCCACAGGCCGTTTAAGCGGCGCATGTCGCGCGAGCCGGATTCATGATCAATAATGCCCGCAGCCATAAATAACGACGCTTTAAAGATGGCATGGTTAATAATATGAAACACCCCGGCAACCGCCGCTAAATCGGTACCCATACCAAATAACAGCGTGATTAGGCCAAGGTGGCTGATGGTAGAGTAGGCCAGCAGTCCTTTTAAATCATGTTTAAATAACGCCAGATAAGCACCCAATAGCAAGGTGCTAAGGCCGGTCAGGCTGACCAGAATAAACCACAATTCGGTACCCGACATCACCGGATAAAAGCGTGCTAATAAAAAAATACCGGCTTTAACCATAGTGGCAGAGTGTAAGTAAGCACTTACGGGTGTAGGTGCCGCCATGGCATTGGGCAGCCAGAAATGAAATGGAAACTGCGCCGATTTGGTAAAGCACCCCAACAAAAACAACACCAGCACTATCGGGTACCAGGCATGCTGGCGGATCAGTTCACCACTGGCCAGCACTACATCCAGCTGATAAGTCCCGGTGATCCGTCCCAGTAACAAAAATGCCGCCAACAACGCCAGGCCGCCGGCACCGGTGACGGTAAGCGCCATACGGGCACCGCGACGGGCTTCGGACTTATGCCACCAAAAACTGATCAGTAAAAATGAGCTGATACTGGTTAGCTCCCAGAAAAACCACAATTGCAGCAGGTTGTTGGACATCACTATGCCCAGCATCGCTGTCATAAACAGCATTAAAAAGGCATAGAACCGCGGCATCGAATCCAGTGCCGATAGGTAATAGCGGGCATACAGGATAACCAGTAAACCAATACCAAGAATTAATAACGCAAATAAGTAGGTCAGGCCATCAAGGCGCAGAGCAATATCCAGCCCCAGCAGCGGCACCCAACTGAGGCTAAAGCGCAGTGTTTCACCAGCAAAGATAGCGGAGGTATGAAATAGTACCAGCATCAGCGCCAGTGCCACCGGTATGGCTGTCACCAACGATAAGGTACTGCGTGACCAACGGGCAGTCAGCAAGGGTACAACTGTACTGAGCAATGGCAGTAAAATAATCCATACCAGTGTGGTAGACATGATAATTCCTTTGCTCTGGCCAATCAGCAGCGACTACTAAGCCTACCCGCCCTGTCAGGTGAAAGTAAATACTTAGTTGGAAGGTGACTCACGTCACAACAGCAGACGGCAATGTAACCATGGGATAATGCCTGAATTTATACCTTTATCTATAAGAAAAGTCTATTAAAGTTAGTCAATACAATGGCCGGAGCTCAGCTTTGCTCCAGCCATACCGCCTGCACAGTGCTATTTTGACTGCTCAAGTAAATCTAATATAAAGGCATATTCCTGAGCAATCTCACCCAAACGGGAAAAACGGCCTGACTTACCGCCATGGCCTGCTTCCATATTGGTGCGAAACAACATTGGCTGACTATCCGTTTTATGTGCATCATCACGTAACCAGTAATAAGGGTCTTGCCGATCGCCATGGGGGGATGTCACCACATAAGGATGTTTAGCCGCCACTGGCGGAATTAACTCAGCAGAAATAGCGGGTGACAACACGCTGGCTGCCAGCAGCAAGCGACGAACTTATACATATTAGTAACCTCAGAATGAAGACTTGCTTACCTTAACACAGCCTGATCAGAAAAACCCAGTACCCCGCCCCTGGCCAAAGCATATTTTATTTTCGCTGCAGGTTCACAACTCTCTGAAAATACGCTATTACTGTAATGATAATTTACTGAGGATAAGATATGTCATTGCTGACGGTGCAACAGGTCGCTGAGTTTTTAGGGATCCCTGATATCCGGGTAGAACGCCTGGCCAGAGAAAACCTGCTGGTGGCGACGGATAAAGATAATGATGGCAAACCTTTATTTAACGAAGATGATGTAAAACGCTATAAGGTGTTAGCCGAAAGACTGGGTGGGCTTTGAGCCAGTAACTGACTCAGCTGCGCCTGCCAGCGGGCAGCCTCTGTGTTGCCCGCTGGCATCGTTTGATACCATAACCAACAAAAACCACTGTATAATATTTTCGCCAGCTTAAGGCGCTGTGCCATTGTTACGGCCAATCTTTGCTGCCTGCCCCGCTCGTTAAAACATCGCTCTTGCCAATAGACCCTAATTAATTGCTGTTGTTGTTCTGCGCTTAACTGAAAATGCAAACACAACGCCGCTAAATCAAAACTGCTGTCTGCCAGTTGCGCATACTCAAAATCCAGCATCCATATCTTTTGCCCAGCCCACAGCAAATTACCCGGGTGTAAATCCATATGACAGAGCACTGTATCCTGCTCCAGCTGCGCAAGCTGTTCAGCACTGTGTTGTAATGCCGCAAATAAACTGGCCGCAGGCTCAACGCTCTGTTGCTCGGTGTGCTTAAGTAACTGCCGTAAGTAACGGCTGGGATGCAGCAAGGGTGTTTGCACTCTTAAATTATGCAAACGCGCCACCTTGTTGGCCAGCAGAGCTAAACGTGGCCCATTCAGCGTTAACGCTGTGCCCTCAGCAATATAGTCACTGATTAAAATATGCTGGTGATGATTTAAACACAAAGGCGCCGGTGCTAAGCCCGCGGCGGCTGCGGCATGTTGACACCGCAGCTCCTGCTGATGACAGCGGCCACTTAGCAAGGAGTTGTAGCGGCGCAGCACATACTCACTGCGCGCGGTACGAATATAATAACTTAGGTTAGTATTGCCGGCAGATAATGGCCGGATCTGCAAAGGCGGGTGATCAGCAAAAAATTCCAGATGTTGACAAAAACTGGCAATATTGCCTGCTTGCATTATATCAATTGCGCTCAGCTCGCCAGCTGAAATGCCGGTTGTTGGCGGTAGTAACGGCGCCATGTAAAGTACCCTATTAAGGCTATCACCGTGTACAGCATAAACAAGGCTGTCAGAAAATACAGATGTTTCTGTGCATAAACGTAAATACAGACGGCATCTATCACCACCCAATATAACCAGTTTGATACCAGCTTACGGGCCACCAGCACTGTGGCCATCACACTAAAAGCGGTGGTTTGCGCATCCAGGTAGGCAAAATCGGCATGAGTATAATTGGCCATAACATAGCCCAGTAGCAGCCCCGCTAACGCCGTCAGGCTAATTAACAGTACGTGGCGCTGCCAGCGCCATTCGCACATCAGCCCTTTACCGCTACTCGCCTGTTTTAGCTGTTGCCAGCGCCACCAGCCATAAATAGCCATACCAGCATAATAGCCATGCAATAAGGCATCTGACAATAAGGCCGAATCCCACATGATATGCACAAACAATAAGGTGCTGAGCAAGGCCGCAGGCCAGCACCACAGGCTTTGTTTCAACGCCAGTAGTACATAGGCCAGCGCCAGCAAGGTGGCCAGCAATTCTAAACTGTGCATCAATTGCCAGTCGGCCAAAAACTTGCTCAGCAACTCGCTCATGGCCGCAAATCACCCGGAATAAACTTACAGACAAACACCAACTTACCGTAAGTTTGCATAGACCAGCGCATACAATGGGTCAGCGCCTGCATCACCTCATCATAGTCACCAAACAGCTGGGTGCTCATGGTATTGGTGATAATGGTCAGCGAGCTAAACTGGTTTAGCTCAGCAATAAAGCCTTTAATCGGCTCAATATAGGCATCCGCTAACGGGTATTTACTGATTTCAACTGATAACTGCATAACGCCTCCTTTTAAAAGCGATAACTGGCACTGACACCGATCCGACGGGGTTCAGCCAGTTGCTCATAGGTGTGGGGTGCATATTCATCACGGGGATCATTGCCAAAGTAGAAACCACGCATCGCGATATCCTGATCCAACGCGTTGCGCATCCACAGTGCCAGCTCCAATTGCTCACGCTGATAACTCAAGCGTAAATTCACCTGCTCAGTGCTGCCAGAGCGGGCATTATGGCCATCAGAATAATAATAGCCCGCTTTACCCTGTACTCCGGCACTAAAAGTAAGCTGCTCAGTCAGATACACGTCAGTACCAAGACTAAAGGTATAACGCGGCGCATGGGCCTGATTACGTCCGGTTAAGTCCAAACCACTGTCGGTTTCATACTTGCCCAGTTTCGATTGTAACCAGCCGGCATTCACATAGAGGGTCCACATTGGGTTTAGTACTATGCGGTTTTCCATTTCCAGGCCATAGTTACGGCCACTGCCGGCATTATCAATAAAGCCCGCAAACTCGGGGCCCAAATCAGGGTTTAACCAGCCTTTTACCTGCATATCACGCCGCCACATGTAAAACGCGGCCACCCGGGTTACCACACTGCCATCTACCGCACTGCCTTTGACACCAAACTCGGCATTGATCAGCGTTTCCGGGGCAAATTGCGCTTTAGCCAGTAAAGACTCAAAACCACTATCTGCCGCCCGCGACAGCGCCTCACCATTTACGCCGCCGACCTTATAACCGCGCGATACCAGACCATAAATCATCGCCTGCGTGCTGGCCTGATAGTTCAGGCTAAGCTTGCCGCCCCACATAGTTTCCTGCTCGCTGAGCATCACAGTGGCGCTGTCCTGGTAGGCGTCTTTATAGCGCTCAACCCGACCGCCCAGCACCAGTGTCAGGTTTGGCGACAAAAGCGTACTGGTTTCGCCATACAGCGCCAGGTTGTCACGCTCTAATTGGCTACTAAACTGCCGGAAATTACTGCCGGCACGGCGTAAGCGCTTTAGCTCCAGCTCCCGCTGACTAACATAGATACCGGCTACCCAGTCGGTGGCCTCGCCTAGTTGCCCGGCCTCTTTTGATACCAGCCGGTAATCCAGCATTAACTGCTCTCGGTCGCGCAAGTAACGGTCGGTATAAGAATATTCCCAGCCCGGTGCTATACCCACAAAAGACCAGTCTTCGTCAAAGCCATAATCAGACTCGGCCTGCAACCAGCTTAACTGGGCAAACATATCGGCATAGGCAGCACCACGGTAATCAAGCTGCAGGGCCAGCGCATTGCTGTCCAGCACATCACGGCCCGGCTCATCTGATAAGGTGCTGCGGTTTTTATCCAGCGAAAAGGCATCATAGCCGTTATCCTGCTCGATACGGTGTGCCACCAACTGCAGCGCTAAATCGTCAGATACCTGATAAGCCAGTTTAAAACGCCCGGTCAGCTCATCAATATTGTTGGTGTCTTTGCGCTCAAGAAAGTTATTGCGGATAAAGCCATCAGATACCTGTTTATCCAGAGTCAGGCTGTAGGCTAATTGCTCAGTCAGGCCGGCACTGTAACTGCCGCTTAATTGCCAGCTATTGTAATTGGCCAGAGTAGCACTCAGCTGCCCTTCCGGGGTAAAAGTCGGTTGGCGCGAGGTCAGGTTTAACATACCGGCCAGTGCATTGGTGCCAAAACGGGTGGCTTCAGGGCCGCGAAATACTTCGAGCTGCTCTAAATGCGCGACACTGCTAATACCAAGGCCGGCGTAATCGATACCGTCGATAAGAATGCCGACTGAGGGGTTAATCACATCAATAAATTCACTGCGCTCACCAATACCACGCACCTGCACAAAGCGGCCGCGCGAGGCACCGGCAGCAAAGTTAACATTAGCCAGTTGCGCCAGTAGCTGATCCAGATGTTGTGCCGACTGGCGCTGTGCATCCTGCTCGCTGAGCACCACGACACTGCCAGCGACTTGCTGTATGGACTGCTGCCTAAAATCACCTTGTACGGTCAGGCGCTCAATAGCGGACAAGTCTTCAGACATCGCTGAAAAAGCTAGCGCTGAAAAAGCTAAACTTACACTAAAGGTTAGATGGGAAAGGCGATAAGGCATAGGTGTCAGGCTCCGTAAACAATTACGGGATCACACCAAAATGGGGAGTTAGCACCATCCCTCCGCCGGTATGATCCGGATCAGGTTATAAGGGTTTGCCCGAAAGCATCTCAGCGCCAGTGCCAAAGCACAGCCACACCCCTTGGTTGCGCGGCAAGTGTATAGTTTTTTCAAGGCCCGGGCAAGGTAGCATTTACAACTAACCCCGCCCGCTTCAAGGTTACATTAAGCTCACTGCATCCTGACAGCCTCGATATAAGCGTTGCCAGTAGAATCACCGCTATAGCGTAATATAATCTTTTGCCCTGACACCTTAGCACGAAGCAGTGTCAGGGACGTCTGAGAAAAGCAGCGCAATACAGTGCATGATGTCGATTTAATACTGTTACTTTTGCAATATTAAAGCTCAGATCAGGATGTCAAAAAGAACATACAAAGCAGCCTATTGATTAGCGATATTTATTTAGTGTGGCGCAACGCCAGCAGCGACAGCATTACTATTTTTTTCATCCTGTTTTACCCTTAATAAGCAGGCAGCAAAGCTACTGCTAACCAACGCGAATTACTTACATCTTGTCCCGACTTTTTTCATTAATAATGTCACCACCAAGAACCTGTAGCCTATTTAATTTTGATCTGACCCCATTATCCTGACCCCATTATCCATTATTATCGAAACCATCAATGACCAGTTAAAAAATATCTCACAGATAGTGCACTCCAGGCACCGCAGTGTTCATGGCTTTATGCCGAACATGATTGCAGGGCTCATCGCCTATCAATTGAAAGAAACCAAGCCACAACTGAATATCACTAATGCGGAGTTCAATGCTATTACAGTCATGGCTCGCTAAACCGATCTCAGGTTAATTAAAAAAATCAGGAACGCACCAAATATTAATCATTTAATTTTTATTGCACTTCAACTTACCCACTTCCCTGGAAGATATTATTTTTTGACTTTCTTCATTTAATGTTACTAAGAAATTCTTACCTAAAGATTTCTCTACATCCTGAAAAACATGTTTAATATTACTAATTGAGTTTAAAAACCTTAGCTGTTCGGTTTCTTCATATAGCGCTGAAGTGTAGGCCAGATGGAATAATAGGTATTCCTTTTCTGAGTCATTTCTTAATACATCACACCTGAGGGATCCCCACAAAATTTCCATTTATACAATCAGCTATCAGCCTGTTTGAT
>NZ_DAINOE010000071.1:0-17316 GCF_036735525.1 Arsukibacterium sp.
GCATACTTTTCTGATCCCAGGCTTGCTATTGCCGCAGGCAGAGGCTATCCGCCAGCTAATTTTGCAGCACAAGGACGGATTAGCCCATGAGTGAGCCGGGCGGCAACGCAGGCACTAATGCAGGCGCCAATGCTGGCCGTAATGCGGCATTCTTAGCGGACTTAGCGCAATGGCAACGCTTATCCCCCATTGCCTTGGTCTATTTTTGTTTGCAGCTGTTTAAGTCGATTCTGGGGAACTTAAGTTACCTGATCCCGGCTATCATTGTTTTTTATCGGGGTATCCAAAAGTATCCGGGCTACTTTGCGCTGGGGCTGGGCCTGCTGTTACTGTTTCTTGCCGTTGTTGGCATGTTGCGTTATCTGGCGTTCCGGTTTCGGGTGACTCAGGATACCGTTGAAATTCACTCCGGTGTGTTGCGAAAAAAACAGCTTAACCTGCCCTTTAACCGCATTCAGAATGTGCGTTTACTACAACCGCTGTATTACCGGCCCACTGATCATCTCAGTGTGATCTTAGATACCGCTGGCTCCAGCCAGCAGGAAGCGCAACTGGCCGCCTTGCCAAAGCAGCAGGCTGAAGCGCTACAGCAAGCTATTTACCAAGCAAAACAGCAGCAGAGCTCTACTGCTGAGCACGCTGCTGAGCATAGCCTGCAGCAAGCCGAAGTGCCGGCAGAGCAACTACTGTGCAGCCGCTCGGTGAAAGATTTAATCCTGTACGGTATCAGTAATAACAGGGTGTTGCTGTTGCTCGGTCTGGCTGCTCCCTTTTACAAGGCCATTACTGACATTGTGACTGAGCAATTACAGCGCTTTGGTCTGGATTTAAGCCACTGGTTTGACGCAACCCAGCAATCCTGGCTGTGGATAGCGCTGGCCGTGCTGGCATTAGCAATGCTGTTTATGCTGCTGATTACCTTGTTATCTATTGCTGTCTCGGTCATGAGCTATTATCAATTCCGGTTATGGCGCAGCACAGATCGTTACATCCGGCGTAGCGGTTTATTGACCCGCCATGAAATCAGTATGAAAAGCAGCAGATTGCAATGGCTGCACTTACAACAGGATTGGTTAGACAAGGTTTTTGGCCGCGTTAATGTTCGCTACGAGCAGCTTTTTTCACCGATTGCCGCAGCGCAGGGCGAGGCCGGACAAGGCAATATTATGGTGCCGGCATTGTTACCGGCCCAGGCGAGCGGGCTGCTTGACGAGGTGTATCCGGATAATCAATTAGCAACAATGACGTTCCGTCCGGTGAACTGGCGTTATTTAATGGCAGGTTTGATACTGTTTTGTGTACCCTTTTTGGCACTAAGTGGGTATTTTTACAGCACGGAACAGCCGGTATTAGCTGGCTTGAGTACAGCAGGGCTATTGCTCAGCGGTGGACTGCAGTTTATGCGTTGGCGCCGCCTGGGCTATGCGATGGATGCAGAATATTTTTATTTGCGCAGGGGCATTATCGGTATTGATTACTTTTGTGTGCCGCTACACAAACTGCAGCAGCTGGAATTGCAGCAGCATTGGTTTATGCAACGTGCCGGCTTGCGGCATCTCACCCTGGTGTATGCTGCCGGCAGTTTAACCGTACACTATATGCCGGCGGCAGAGGCAGAGGTAATGGCTAATTATGCGCTTTACCAGGCCCAAAGCAGCGGCAGAGGGTGGATGTAGCAGGGCAGTGAAACTAATAGCCCTGCTCTTGTGGTTTATTCGGTAATAATTAACGGCTTTATTAGCTGAAACAGCTCGCGGTAGTATTTAGGCGGTTGCTGTTTTTCCTGCTCTTTTTTGGCATTGCGAATAAGCTGGCGCAGTTGCTGTACATCAATGTCCGGATACTCGGCAATAAAGTCGGTGACTGCTTCGCTGTCTTTGATTAAGCGGTCGCGCCAGGTTTCTACCTTATGAAACTGCCGGGTCGCCGCCTGATTGGTGTTGCGGATCACTGCCAGCGCCTGTTCAATAGGTTCAATATCGCGATCGCGCATTAAGCGGCCAATAAACTGTATATGCCGGCGCAAGGCTTCACGCTTTTTCGCCAGCTTATCAGCTAACTCCAGGGCATCCATCAGCTCTTCGTCTAAGGGTAATTTTTGCCTGGCGGCCGGGCTTAGCGCCAATAGCTCCTCGCCTAATGCCTGTAAGGCCAGCATCTCGCGTTTAACCTGGCTTTTACTAATGTGATCTGGCTGCTCCAGCCACTTACTATCACCGTATTTAAATTCTGTTTCTGTCATGACTCTGCTTCTTTGTAAATTTATAGCCTTAGTATATCACTAAACGCACAAGGCAAGCAGCGACCTTTGTCTGACTATGATAAGCTAGCCAAATAGATTTTAAGGTAAGACTAACTATGCAACAGCAACCCAGTATTGAACAAGAAATCGCTGAAGTAAAAGCAGCCGTCAGCCAGGTGTTGGCGCATGCCAAAGCATTGGGTGCCAGCAGTGCGGAAGCCGCCATGAGCCGTACCCGGGGCTTGAGTGTCGAAACCCGTCACGGCGAGGTAGAAACCGTTGAATTTAATCAGGATGGCGGCCTTGGTATCAGTTTATATTTTGGCCAGCGTAAAGGCTCCGCTTCTACCGCTGATTTAAGCCCACAGGCGCTGCAACGGGCGGTAGCCGCCGCTGCCGATATTGCCCGTTATACCTCAGAAGACCCGCATGCCGGCGTGGCCGAAGCCGACTGGCTGGAGTTCAGCCCACCAGATCTGGACTTATTTTATCCTGACAGCATCAGCACCGAGCAGGCAATAGCGCTCTGTGCTGGTGCCGAAGACGCCGCCTTTGCTACCGATCCGCGTATTACCAATTCAGAAGGGGCCTCTTTTTCGTCGCATCAGGGCTTAAAGGTCTATGGCAATAGTCATGGCCAGTTGGTGGGCTATCCCAGCTCACGCCATAGCTTTAGCTGTGTGGTTATTGGCGAGCAGGGTGAGGATATGCAGCGCGATTACAGTTTTACCGTGGCGCGGCAATATAGCCAGCTGTTAGATCCTAAGCAAATTGGTCGTGAAGCGGCCATTGAAACGGTGGCGCGGTTGGGTGCACGCAAAGTAGCGACTCAGAAAATACCGGTGATTTTTCGGGCCGACATTGCCAGCAGCTTATTTGGTCATCTGGTGTCTGCCATAAGTGGCGGCAGCATTTACCGTAAATCGAGTTTTTTACTGGGTAAGGTGGGGCAGCAGATCTTAGCGCCGCAGATCAGTATTGCCGAGCAGCCGCATTTAAAACAAGCGCTGGCATCCAGCCCCTTTGATAGTGAAGGCGTAAAAACCCGCGATCTGGCGGTCATTGAACAAGGCGTGTTAACGACTTATTTAACCACCAGTTATTCTGCCCGCAAGCTGGGCATGGCCAGCACCGGCCATGCTGGCGGTATTCATAACTGGTTAGTCAGCCACGGCAATGACGATTTAGCGGCCTTGTGCCGGCAAATGGGTAAGGGCTTGCTGGTGACCGAACTAATGGGGCAGGGCGTGAATACCGTGACCGGCGATTACTCGCGCGGTGCCAGTGGTTTTTGGGTGGAGCATGGCGAAATCCAGTTCCCGGTGGCCGAAGTCACCATTGCCGGAAATCTGGCAGATATGCTGTTGAATATTGTTGCCATCGGTAATGATGTCGACAAGCGCGGCGGGGTGTTAACCGGCTCGGTGTTGATAGGACAGATGCAGCTGGCGGGTGATTAACACTTCAAGTTTTTCCGTTAGCATAATAAAAAACCCCGCTTTTTAGCGGGGTTTTTGTTTAGCTAGGCTCAGGTAGCTAAGCGCTGCTTTTAATCTACTTTGGTTTTTAAACCGCGGCGGATTAGCAGGCCATCAGTGCTTGGATCCTGGCCGCGGAAGGCGCGGTAAGAATCCATGGTGGGGCGGGTGTTGCCCACTTCCAGAATGTTTTTGCGGTAATGATCACCGTTTTCGCGGGTTAAACCACCACGGGATTGCACGTAGGCAAAGGCATCAGCGGCCAGAATTTCGCTCCACATATAGGCATAGTAACCGGCTGAGTAACCGCCACCCATAGAGTGTGAGAAGAAATTAGACTTGTAGCGTGGTGGTACTGCCGCTAAATCGACACCGTGTTTTTTCAGTGCGGCCGCTTCAAAGGCTGCCGGATCTTGCAGTGGCTCATCAGCGCTTAATGAGTGCCATTCCATATCCAGTAAGGCTGCAGACATATATTCCAGCGTATCAAAACCCTGGTTAAAGCTGCGTGAGCGGATGACTTTTTCCAGTAATTCAGCCGGGATAGCCTCACCCGTTTTGTAGTGACGGGCGTAGTTGCCGATAATGTCCGGATGGTGCGCCCAGTCTTCTTCAAAGGTAGAAGGGAACTCGACAAAGTCGCGCGATACCGAGGTGCCCGCTAAGGTAGGGTATTTCACATTAGAGAACATGCCGTGAATACCATGACCAATCTCGTGGAAAATAGTCGTGGTATGGTCAAAGCTGATTAACGTCGGCTCGCCAGCGGGGGCTTTAGGAATGTTCATCACATTCACTACTACAGGTTTGTTTTCCAGCAGATGTGACTGGCCAACAAAAGAGCTCATCCAGGCGCCACCACGTTTGCCTTCACGGGCAAAGTAATCGGCATAGAAAATAGCCAGGCTGCTGCCATCGGCGTCAAATACTTCATAGGCTTCTACATCCGGGTGATATACCGGTAAATCTGGCCGTGGTTCAAAACGGATGCCATAAAAACGGTTCATGGTATAAAACACGCCGTCTTTTAATACCCGGTTAAATTCGAAATATTCTTTTACTTCGTTCTCGTCAAGATCGTATTTCGCCTGACGCACAAACTCGGCATAGTATTCCCAATCCCAGGGTTGTACTTCAAATTCGCCGCCGCGCTCTTTTACCATGGCCTGAATAGCCGCCTGCTCTTGCTTAGTATTAGCAATAACGGCTGGTACCATGCTGCCCAGCATATCAAATACCGCTTGTGGCGTTTTCGCCATTTGCGCTTCTAAGCCATAGCTGGCCCAGTTGTCATAACCTAATAAGCGCGCACGCTCAGCCCGCAGTTGTGCTAAACGGGCTACAATTTGGGTATTGTCATTCTCACCCGAGGTAGCACGATACGCTGATGCTTCCCACACGCGCTGGCGTAACTCACGGTTATTAAGTGAGGTTAAAATTGGCTGGCGCGTGGTATTAGTAATGTTCAGCTGATATTTGCCTTCATGGCCTGCAGCAGAAGCGGCATTAGCCGCAGCAGTAATTTGCGACGCTGATAAGCCATCCAGTTGTGCTTCGTCATCGACCAGAACGGCAATGCGACGGGTTTCTGCCAGCAAGTTCTGGCCAAACTTTGTGGTCAGTGTGGAGTGTTCTTCGTTCAGTGCGCGAATAGCGGTTTTTTGCTCTTCAGTCAGTTCGGCACCTGAGCGCACAAAACGCTCATAATACACTTCGACTAAACGCAGTGACTCGGCATCCAGCTGCAACTCATTGCGGTTGTCATAGACTTTTTTGATACGGGCAAACAGCTGTGGGTTCAGGTTGATATTATCTGAATGCACGGCCATTTTTGGTGCCAGCTCAGTTTGCAGTTTGCGCCGGGCTTCGTTGCTGTCTGTACCCACCAGGTTATAAAACACCCGTGATACTCGGGTCAGCATGTCGCCGCTTTTTTCCATCGCCACAAAGGTATTGTCAAAAGTGGCCGGTTCCGGGTTAGTGGCAATGGCTTCAATTTCGGCCATGTGGCGCTTGATGCCTTCTTCAAAGGCAGGCATAAAGTGCTCATCCTGAATCACAGCAAAATTAGGCGCTTGATATTGCAGGCTGCTAGGCTGGAAAAAGGGGTTGCTCATAGTTACCTCGCTGCTGCTACTGGCGCTGCTGCCGGCGACCTGAGTTGGGGCGGTATTGTCAGAGCAGGCGCTCAGGGCTAGTAAGGCGCCAATGGCAGATGCCAGTATTGTTTTACGCATAATTGGGGTCTCCGTGGATTAAGGGCCGGTATTCACCGGTTATTGTTATTGCATACAACCTGAACTCTGCAGGTTGTATGTAGTTTAGTATGCCAAAAAGCAGGAAACATTGCTTGGCTTTGCAGTCAATAGCCAACAAAGTAAGACAAATGCCGCGCTAGCGCAACCTTTGGCACTGCCTTAGGGCGCTGGCTGCTGCGGCAGTTCAAAATAAAAGCAACTGCCTTGCTGCTGACGCTGATAGCCAATACTGCCATGCATTTTTGTCATGATTTCCTTACAAATGGCCAATCCCAGACCGGTACCAGCATGGGAGCGGTTATCAGCGCTGTCGGCTTGGGCAAAACGGGTAAATAAGCGTGGTACAAAGTCATGTTCAACACCGGGCCCCTGATCTAATACACATATTCGGATATCTCGGTCCAGCGGCTGAAACAGCAGGATGATGGCGCTTTCGCTTGGTGAAAATTTAATGGCATTAGAGATCAGGTTAAGACACACCTGACGCAACCGCTGCTCATCTGCCAGCACCCAATAATCTTGCTCATTGTGTTGCAGCGTAATTTGTCTGGGGTAGGCGACGCTTTGCATCTGGGTCTGGCATTGCTGCAGTAATCTGGTCAGGTTGAGTGGTTTTAAATCAAAGCGGGCATGGCCACCACTGAGTTTTTCAATGTCTAATAAATCGTTAATCAACTGATGCAGCTGGGTACAATTATTATGCGCCAATTGCAGCATTTTATGCTGTGACGGGGTGAGCTGCCCCAAAGCGCCGCCAACCGCTAAACCCAAGGCACCGCTGATAGCGGTTAAAGGTGTGCGCAGCTCGTGGCTGACGGTTGCCACAAATTCGTTTTTTAAGCGCTCTTCTTTTTTACGCTCGGTAATGTCACGCAGCAGTAATAGCTGGCGGTGCTGCTGGTTGATATTGAGTGTGCTGCGCGCCAACAACAAGCTGAAGCTACTGCCATTATGGCGCAGCCCCTGACTTTCTACTTCTTTATCGGCACTGGACGTCGCGCTATATAATTGCTTCACTTGCTCTGGTACCGCCAGTAAACTGGACCAGTGCAAACCGGGCAAGCTATCAGCCGGATAGCCAAACAGTCGGTAGCAGGCGAGGTTAGCGGTTTCAATAATGCCATTTTCATCCGTAGTAATAATGGCATCCATCACATTGTCATTGACCGATCGCAGATAGGCTTCACTGGCAGTAATTTGCTGTGCCGCGCGTTTAAGTTGCTGATTAGAATAAAATAACCAGCCGAGCAATGACAAAAACAGCAGCGTCAGGCTGTACATCAGGGCACGTAATGGCGCACTGCGACCGGTCAGGTTGTGTTCCGAGCGCAGCGCCAGCTGCCAGTCTGCGCCACGCAGTGAAATATTTAACACCAGGCTACCATCATAAAATAGCTGGTTATCCCCATAAAAGCTGTCGCTGAATTGTTGCGCGCTCAGCTTGCTGCGCAAAGCCAGTTTAACTTGTTGCTCTTGTGCCTCTTGATTCAGCTGCTGCCAAATAGGGTCAATATTAATGACGGTGCTGATAATGCCCCAGTACTGATTGTCATTCATAAACAGCGGAAAGCGATAAATAAAGGCGGTACCCCCCTGTACCAACTGAATAGGCCCGGCTAACCGGGCCCGGCGCTGCTGAATAATATCGGCAATCACCGGCCATTGTTCAACGATATCGGGGTAGTAGAGGTTGAGGGCTTGCTCATTACCTTGTAGCGGATAAACGTATTGCAAGCGGTTTCCGGGAGCGATACCGATATTGCGAATGTGCCGCGCTTGTTGCACCAGGCCGGGTAGCAAAATGTCCAGTTCTGCATCGCGCAGTACTCCACTGTTGGCCTGAATATAAGACGCCAAACCCATGGTCAGGTAAAGAGGCACATTAAGCTCTGACTCTAGCATAGCGCGCAGCCGCCCGGCGGTCGCTAGCTCCTGTTGCCATTGTTGACTGCTAGCCAGTTGCTGTTCATGCTTTACCAGCAATTCAATGCCAAATAACGCTAATACGCCTAAAAGCAGCAACATCAGCCAGTGCCAGGCTGCCAGTAAGGGCAAACGAAGGGTCATGAAATGCAATCAGCCTGATAGCGAAGGGGTCATTTATTTACTGTATAACCTGCGGCTTTGGCAAGCAAATGCTATTTTTGATGCCGTTTGCCGAAAAAACGCACTGTCTGGCAATAGACTTGGCAGCAAAGCCTGTCTATAATGCGCGCTCGCACCAAGGTGCGAAGGTTGCACCCATAGCTCAGCTGGATAGAGCGCTGCCCTCCGGAGGCAGAGGTCTCAGGTTCGAATCCTGATGGGTGCGCCAAAACAACAAACCGCCACTTCGGCGGTTTTTTGTTTTGTGGCACCTAATCGGATGAGAACCTGTGTTCGACAAAGCTGCAGGACAGTCCGAGTAATCCTGATAGGTGCGCCATATAAATCAACAGCTTAGATGTGGCTAAAGTGGTTTTTTATGCCTTGTGACCATGCCGCAAGCAAATCAAATTTGCTATAAGAAATTTCCCTTATTTACACCTGTCGAGTTTCTAGCATTTAAGCATTTCAATATAGCTCGACTAAGCTAAGAAGCAAATTTGTAAGTAAAACTGTGTATTTTAAGTGAAACGAGAGGCTTGTAAGTGGAATGGTAAGTTTGTAAGTGTTACTCTGAATATATAAGTGTTTTATCTTTAATGATAACTAACAAGGTATTCTTACAGATGAGTCCAATAGGGTACACCTACCTGAACCAGTATTACAAATTACTGCTTCCAAAGCTGAATGTCGAGGTCTTTTCAGATAAATCAGTTTCCGTCGAGAGCCTGGTGGATTTTGGTTCATCTAAAAGAAGAGTTATACCTGCTTCAAGAAAAATTCCTGACTCACCCTATGAGCATATGTGTGCTGCCATTAAATACCAAGGTATTCGACTTCATTTTTTTGCTGCGATATTCAAAGTCATTGATGTAAATGAATTTGCAGATTTCATTCAAGCATCACCACAATCAAAATATAACAGAGTGTTGTGGTTTTTGTTCGAATGGTTGACTGACTCAGAGCTACCCATACCCGCATTGACCAGTGGGAACTACATAACGCTGTTTGATGATGCGTTTTACTATACTTTACAAGACGGCATTCGGAACAAAAGAATGCGTGTTCTAAACAATGCAATAGGTACCAAAGACTACTGTCCAACGGTACGAAAAACAAAGCCAATTAATAAAATTGCTGGTATTGATGTTTATGAAACGGCTTATTCCAGGATGCAATCGCTGGGGGATGTACTATCAACCGACATTCTGGGACGCTCTATAAATTATCTCTATACTAAAGAGACTAAATCATCGACTGAAATTGAAAACGAACGCCCTGATAAACAGAGAATGCAGCGGTTTTTGAATGCAATCAAAAATGTCGGTCTGTTTGAGCTAAATAAAGAAAAACTGATTGATATCCAAAATCAGATCGTCGAAGAGCGGGTTAAAGCTAACGATTACAGAACGGATGAAATCTATGTTGGCAGCACGATCCAACGGTATAACATCGTTGATGAAGATGTGCATTACATAGGCCCAATGGCTAAACACGTACCTGGAATGATGGCTGGGCTGTTAGCTACGCATGAAAACCTGATGTTAGACAGAGCTATGCCTGCCCTGATCCATGCTTGCATCATTTCGTTTGGTGAAGTTTATATTCATCCTTTTATTGATGGCAATGGCAGATTGCATCGTTATCTGATCCATGACGTGATGAAACAGCGTGAGGCGAAACACAAGTTTATTATTCCTGTTTCTGCGGCAATTTTAAGAAATCCGGAAAAGTATGATCAGGTACTGGAGAGTATTTCAAGGCCGATTCTATTGATGATTGATTATTCCTTTTCGGATGACGCAAAGATCATGATTAACAATGACATCGATTACATGTATCGCTACCCGGATTTTACCGAGCATGTGAAATTTGTCTACGACATGATGGAAACTGCAGTTTCTTCAGAGCTCATCGAAGAGGTCTGCCTGATTATCTGTTTTGATACCCTAAAAGACCATATTAATAGCACCTTCGATATTGCGAACAAAAATATCGATGTGCTGATCTCACTGCTGCTAAGCAATGGCGGAACCTTATCTAAAAGCAAACAGAGCTATGTGCAGCAGTTTATTGAGCTTAAACACTTACCCGGAATTGAGACTGTCGCAAAAGGTATTATTGAGAAAATTATGTCCCAATTCTCTGTAAACATACCCGAGCTTATGAATCGTAAGTAACGTGTGGCTATATACGCTTTAGAGTAATATTTCTTAATTTACGCTATAGCGTATGTTGCAGGGAGTGTTTTTGAACAGCTTCAGCTGGCCCGTTAGGGCGAGGGCAGGACAGCCCGAGATACAAAAACGCCGGGAGTGTTTTTGAACAGCTTCAGCTGGCCCGTTAGGGCGAGGGCAGGACAGCCCGAGTAATCCTGATGGGTGCGCCAAAACAAACAACCGCCACTTCGGCGGTTTTTTGTTTTGTTGCACCTTATCGGATCAGATTTGATAGTAACTTCTGCTCGTCTACATTAATGCCAAATATATTCGCTCGGCCAGGTTACGCCTTCAAATGCATTTTAAATTGATGAACTTGTGCGTACTGATAAATTAGCTCATGCTTAGCAAGCCACAAACAAGGGAGCGCCAATGAAAACGCTAATTGTCATAGTTTTTCTGAGCCTATGTTGTGGGTTGAGCGCTGCCCAGCCCACTATTAACTGGGCGTTTATTGCAGAGGGGGAGGCCCGGGCAGAGCAGTGGGTTAATGCCTTAACAGTGGACGAAATGTTAGCGTTGGGCAGAATGAGGCAACAACCGGCAGAACTGGAGCTTGTTCGCGCTTTTTACCCTTATTTGTTACCAGAAGGGTTTTTTAATCGCAATATTGAGCTCACCTGCTACCCGGCTTTTGTGGCCTTCCAACAACAAAGGGATCCGCAAAGCTTTAACCGCTGGCAGCAATGTATCAGAGAGCTGTGGCGCGATGCACCTCCAGCGCTGATAGCACAGGCGCTGCAGCAGCTTAAACCCTGACGGTTAACTGCACTGCGCCACGGCCTATAACCACCACAAAAACAACAGCAAAGCCAGTGCTAATCCAGCAAAAATCCAACCCATTCTCCGGAGATCGGCAGTGATTACCGCTTTTTGCCGCAGCAGATCTCTTAGCTCTGCGCTATCAAGGGTGCCGCAATCGAGGCATGTCGCCTTAATATGGTGATTATACAAACGGCCACAACGTTTGCAGGGGCTTTTCTGGCGCATTTCACGCGCCCAGCGCAGCCGATCTTCTATATAAAAAGGCATCTTTTACTATCCATGGTTCAGATTAATCATCTTTTACGGTAGTTTGGTACTGCTATATGGGTGCTTAGCTATTTTATGCGGTAGTGTAATGCCGTTTTGCTTTACTGTAACTGGATCAAAGCATGCAAAGAGGCAAAGTTGCCATTTATCGAAGCCGGTGGCATTCATATCGCAGGTTAGCGCGACAGCCTGCCGACTTGTGCTAGCATGAACAGGCAAGGTTACCCTATAACTAAAAACAACCCTGGAGTCTTTTTGATGCGTACACTGCAGATACTGCTGTTGCTCTGTTTGTTGCCTGGCCTGTTTTTCGCCAGTGCCAGCAGCGCCAGCGAAAACCCCGATCTTCACCTTAGCAAGGACCGCAGCCTAAGCGTAGAGCGCTTGTGGCAATTTCAACGTATTGGCAACCCCGTTGTGTCGCCAGACGGCAAGCTGATTGTCGCGTCGGTTACCGGCTATGATGTCGCCGCCGATAAAGCCAATGGCCGGCTGTGGCTGTTTAGTGCCGATGGCAAACAACAACGGCCACTGACGGCGGAAGGCCTGCGCGCCAGCGAGCCGACCTTTTCGCCGGACGGCAACACTCTGGCGTTTATCAGCCAGCGTGACAAAGATGACGCCGGCCAGATTTACCTGCTGCCGATGCAGGGCCCGGGCGAAGCGCGCCGCTTAACAGAAGTGCCCACCGGTGTTTATGGTATTAAGTGGGTGGGCCAGCATCTGTATTTTATCAGCCGGGTCTGGCCAGATAAAAACTGGGATGAGATGAAAGCCCAGCTTAAAACCAATAAAGACAGCAAGATGTCAGGCCGGCAGTGGAATGCCCTACCTTACTCGCATTTTGACCACTGGATAGACGAAAGCCGCCAGGCACATGTGTATCGTATTGCCGCCAGCGGCGGTGAGGTGCAGCCGGTAACCCAGCCTTTTGGCCGTGAGTTACCCCGCTCCAGTCAAAGTGCCGGCAGCTATGATATTCACCCACAAGAGCGCTACATTGCCTTTAACAGTAATGGCTGGGATAACCAGGTTGATGCCAAAATTGATGTGTTTTTAGCGCGCTTAGGTAGTACGGAAGCCATTAACCTGACGCCGGACAATCAGGCGCCTGACAGCAGCCCACAATTTAGCCCAGATGGCAAAAGCCTGGCCTTTAGCCAGCAGCGTATTCACGGTTTTTATGCCGATACCGCTAACTTAGTGGTTTACGATTTAGCACGCAACAGCAGCCGGGTGCTAACCGCCGACTGGGACCGCTCGGTCAGTAACTTTGTCTGGGCTTCCGATAGCCGTGGTTTTTACAGCAGCATTGATGATGCCGCCACTAACCGTTTGTACTTTATTGATGCGCGCAGCGGTAAGCCGCGTGCCATTACCAAAGCCACCAGCTTTGGCCAGCCCGCGCTGGCCGGCAACCGCCTGATTGCCACTAACGACAGCTTTTTATTTCCGGCACGTTTAGTCAGCATAGATCCACGCAACGGTAATACCACGCGGCTGGATAACTTTAATGATGACATTTTAAGTCAGGTAGATCTGGGTACTTACGAGTCGGTAACCTACAAAGGTGTCGAAGGCAAAGACATTCAAATGTGGGTACATTACCCGCCGGGATTTGACAAGAGCAAAAAATACCCGCTGTTTTTGCTCATTCATGGCGGCCCGCACAATGCCTTTACCGACAGCTTCAGCTACCGCTGGAACTCACAAACCTTCTCTTCCTGGGGTTATGTCAGCGCCTGGCCTAACTTTCATGGTTCAAGCGGTTTTGGCCAGGACTTTGCCGATGCCATTAATCCGGACTGGCGCACCAAGCCACTGGCCGATATTCAGGCTGCGACCCAGTGGTTTGAAAACCATAGCTGGATAGACACCGATCGTATGGTGGCCGGTGGTGCCAGCTATGGCGGTTATTTAACCTCAATTTTGCTGGGTACCGAGCACCCGTTTAAAGCGCTGCTTATTCATGCCGCCGTGTACAATATTTACTCGCAAATGGCCGCCGATTTTGCCGTGCATTCCACCCGTTTCGGCGGTTACTGGGAAAACCCAGAGATCTACAAAGCGATCTCACCGCATTATTTTGCCGGCAACTTTAATACGCCTACGCTGGTCATTCATGGTCAGCTGGATTACCGGGTACCGGTAGGGCAGGGCTTTGAGTTATTCCGTACCCTGCAAATGCGTGGTGTAGAATCGCGGATGATTTACTTCCCGGATGAAAACCACTGGATCTTAAAACCGAATAACTCGATTTATTGGTACAACCAGGTAAAAGACTGGATGACCAAATTTGCTGAGCCGGGCGCGAAATAAACTTTGCTTGGTAACAAAAAAGCGTGATGCCTGGCATCACGCTTTTTTTTGCTTAACACGTGTCAGGCCCTTAGGCCATACCTTAAACCAGGCTATGCACCACCCGGGTGCCATGACTTAGGTTGTCATGCAGCGGGCAGCGGCGACACACTTCGTCTAAAAAGGCTTGTTTTTGCTCGTCGCTTAAATCGGCGTCAATCTCAGCGCTGATGCGGATCTCGGTAAAGCCCACTCTGTCGTCTGTCTCCTTACCTAGTAAACCCGCCGGATTGTAATCGCCTTCAACTGTAACCTGCATACTGCGCATGGAGATTTTTTGCTGAAAAGCGGCAATTCGGCCAATAGTGCCAATACAGCCACCAATGGCAAATAACATCATTTGCAGCGGTGTCGGGCCGGTGCCGCTGCCTTTGGCCGCTACTGGCTGGTCAATCATTACCTTGTGGCCATCTATGCTGCTGCTAATGGCAAAGCCATCATTCATGCTGGCGTTTACTGTGGCAGTTTTTAGGTTACTCATGCGATGATTCCTTATGAATTAGGTTGTGCTAATCTACCTCAACAGCATAGTACTTTTAAGTAGGACACTGGCTGAGCTGGATCAAGCTTTGCACCGGAAACTGTCTTTACTTCTTTTGTGGCCAGGAACCAAGTACAGTGATGTCGTCGTGAAGTTATAGCCGGAGGCACAGTGATAAACCAATACCGTTATAGTGAGCAGCAGCGCTTAACGCTGCAATGTGGCCCGGCCTTGCCGGCGGCGCAATCTTTGCTGCAACTGGCGGGCCAGCAGCAGTTGTTGGCCCAGTTAGCCGCAGAGCCGACAGCGCAGCAACTGCTGGTTGCCACGGAGCAGGCGTATCAGGCCGGTTATGAGCAGCAGGCCTCTACCGAGTTTGAATTGCAGGGGCTGGCTATTGCCGGCGTGGGTGATCCTTTGTTGCATGTTGAGTTGTTAACTCAGTTGCTGCCGGCTTTTAAAAACCAGCGTCATGGTGTACCGGTTACGCTGGTTAGTTATGGCCTGGTATCACCTGCTGCCGCGCCGGCACTTTGTCAGCAGCTGATTGAACTGGGAGTAGAAAAGCTGGAGTTATATTTGCCGGCCACTAATCCGCCAGCCTATCAGCAGGCGGTACAGCCAACACAGTATGGTTTTAGTGAGCTGTGTCAGTTTATTCATACCGCCAGTGAGGCGGGTTTATTCGTCAGCTGCTTTGCCTTTGCGCCTTGCCGCCAGGCGGCAGAATTACGTGCGCTGGCGCGTGAACTAGGCGCACGGGCTTTTATGGTTAAAGACCAGGGGTTATCCAGTTCTTAACAGGCTTTGGCAGTGAGTGCTAAAGCCCACACTGGCTAGCCAGGCAAAGGCGTCTTGTTCGTTAGGGTAAACCCGTTTTTCAAAGTGTGCTGTGCAGTTAATAATCATTTTATCCAGCTGGTATTGTTTTACCATACTCGGGCAATATACCTGGGCAGCATAACGCAGCCCGTTGGCCAGGCACCAGGCCACTAACTCCTGCACCACCGGCTCAATTTCCGGCACGCCTAGCTGCCAGTCATCTAAATAAACGATATGCGCCCAGTCGCTGCCCGCTAGCGGCAAGGCTAAAGCCTTAAATTGTGCGGCATAGTCTTCGGCTGTATAGCGGTTCCAACAACCTCTGGCTTTGGCCAGTATCACCCGCTGCTCATGCCATAACTCAAATTTTGGAGTCGGTTGGTGCATGCTCTTTGTCCGCTCGGTTGGATATTTAAGCATAGTTGGGTATTCAGGCTGTGTCACTTGATCTGGCGCATAAGTTTTGTCAATGTTTAACTACTGGCTGAGCTATGGTGTTTTACCCTAGTGTGGTAAAGCTTATCGAGCGCTTCTTGTATGGTCATGTCTTCGTTTTCGCTCAGGTAACGCTCTACCTGTTTGTGCACAAAAATGACTGCCTGCTTGTGCTGTTTGGAAAAATCCGCACAGCGTTTTTTCAGCTCTTTGGCAAAGTCTCTGGCGGTCACTGCTTTGTGAATGGCCTTAATCGCCAACTCAAAGCTGTTGTCGTTATCGGCCACGAAGTCTTTTAAGGTGTTTTTAGGAATGCGATAGGCCTTGCTGGCAAATTCAAGCGCTTCCCGAAACGTGCTGAACTGTTCGCCAAATACATCAAAACACAGCGGCGTCTGATCTTGTACCTTTTGTTGCAGCCCGGCCGCTTCATAGTCAAAGCCCACATAGCCCAGCCGCTCGGTTGTTTCAGCACCCAGCTTTAACCCTGCTGCAATGCTGTGGCGCAGGCTAAAATCCAGCTCAGTCAGCTCAGCGTCAGTCCACATTTCATAAATGGTCAGGGCTTTGGCATACTTTTTTGCCAGCTTGTCTTTAGCAAACACCCGCCGTTCTTCTAAAGTGGCTGCTTTGCAGGGGGTTAAATGCTCATGGCATTCATGGCAGCTGGGTATTTTTAAAAACTCCGCCGCTTGGCGGGTCGCCAGGTAAAACTCGACATACTTTACCGGTGGGGCATGGTCATGCGCAGTGGCAATACAGCCACAGTAAAAGCAGGTGTTAAAGCTACTGCTGTAGATGGGGACTAATAGGTGGTAGTGGGTGTCTGCAGACATGGCGCCTTCTTTCATTAAGAAACACCCTCCAAATTCAATTTTTTAAAACCCTTTTGGGTTTCTTAAAAATGACCACACTACTTTTAGTGTAAAAGCGTGGCTCAGTGAGACTTGCTTTGAATGCCGTTTCAATTCATAAATTTGCTTGGAATCATAGACATAATCTCCTTGAAAAACCATATTAATATCCGAACTGGCTCTGATATCAACAAGGGGATTGGCATTTAGCAGCACCATATCCGCTACTTTTCCTAAACTAATTGAGCCGATTTTGTCATCAATACCAAAGTAAACGGCATTATTGATTGTTGCAGCCTGCAGCACACCATAAGTATCAATGCCTGCTTTGTAAAGCTCATGCAGCTCTTCATGGATACTGAAACCTGGTATGACATAAGTATCATAGGTATCTGTACCGGCTAAAATTAAAGCGCCGCTCTGATATGCCTTACCTATGGTGTAAGCAGCTTTTTCGTAAAAGGCTTTGAACACTTCAATATCTTGCTGGCCATTTAGCTTTGCGGACATAGCATCGATATCCTCCTGCCATTCCATTTCAAACAAGAAGTGAGCGTAGTCTATGCCAGAGATCTCATTCTTCTTTCCGGCCAATGAATAATAGTCGTTTCGCCTCGTGAGTAATGTCGGTGAGATGGCAACCTCACTCTTCGCTACAATGTCATATTTTTTTTCGCACTTCTGTTCATCATATGTTTGCAACAACAATCTGTAGAGGTCACTCAGCGGCAGATCCCAATGCTTTCCTTGGAGCAGCTCATCTGATAACGTCGAACATTCATAAAGAAAGAATCTGGCATGAGCAAACAAATCTTGCCCGGCAGCAATTGATGCTTACAGAGTCAATTTTCTGGGTTTATGTCCTGAAATCTTAAAGCCCTCTACTTTAGCCTGGCTGACTAGCTCACGGTAAACCTCTGGCTCTAACCAGTTATACACTTTTATAGAGTAAGGCTTTAATTCGCTTTCAAAAGCTGCATAATGTTCAATCAGTTGCCTAAATAACTGTTCCAAACAGTAGATCACCAAAACGAAGGAACTCAATGCGGTTT
>NZ_DAINOE010000072.1:0-16983 GCF_036735525.1 Arsukibacterium sp.
GGTAGCCCCTGAGGGGTTGGCTAGGCCGTATAGCCAATTGAAGAATTCTGTTCTATCAGTACCCGTGAACTCCCTAACCCCTCTGGTTGAAGGTTTTTTAAGGGCACCATAACCTACCCTTACTGTTTCAGGTAAAGTGACAAACGCACGGGCAATACCTGCTTGAGAAGACATCTGCCGGGTCCGATAATACGAATACCAATTAGCAAAGTTTTTTTGTTCTTCCAAAGTCTGTGTTGTTACGTCATAACGTTGATAACATGCTAAATCTTCTGTATCTTCACAATGTTCAAGCAAATAATAATCGGCCGGCCCCGCAGCACCACAGGCATTATTATTCTCCCACGTCGCCTGGAAATTTGTAACTAAATTTCTCGCGCCAGTTTTCTTGTAACCATTCCTAAATGCGGTGGCAAGTGTTAAATCTGAGTAGGTAGGAGGCGCTATATAATTCTCTTCAGGATTATAATATTGCTTATTAAAACTAGGCGATTTACTTTTTGCAAGTACGAGGCCGGTACTATTTGATTTACAATAGTATCTCATATCATCTGGTAAAAAACCCCAATTCATAGAACCCGAGTCATCAATAATAAACTTCAGATTAATTGGCACATCACTGCCGGTTTGCAAGGGCACATTAGGAATGGCCAGGTTAATCGATGCATGAGCGCTAGCACCACCAAACATCATACTTAAGCCAAGCACTAGCACGCTAGTGCTTGGTATCACATTAAATTTGCTCATAATACATTCCTCATAACCTTACAAACGCCAGATGGTTTGCATTAGTACTACTGGAGTACCCTCTGTGACTATATTTCGTGCGGTAATTCTAAAAGTGGGTGACAAACAATCAGGTTCAATAGTGGTCGCACTTGCACAATCCGGATTAACGGGTGATGGCCACTCACCTAAATATTCAATAAAGTACTGCGCTGTACTGGACATACCCGGATTAATAGGTGGCGCTGCACGCCACTGTGTTGCCGGATCTTGCCAACGGTCAATGACATTTATTAAAGGCAAATCATAAAACCAGTTTTCAGCAGGGATGCGAGTCCGCGGATCGGGTAATTGTGCCGCCACCCAGTTTTCAGCTGAGCGTAAGGCGGCTTCTACTTGCTGCACCGCTAACTGTCTCTCATATAAATTGGCAGTCATACGTTCTTGTAATACCGAACGTTGCATGCTGGCTACTGACACCAGGGTAATAACCAGTAATAACAATAATGCCACAACAAGCACTGCCCCAGATTGTCGAAAATGGTTTTTCATAGCTCTACCTTAACCTGTTGCGCACTGAAGCGAAGAATCGGATAGTACGCATTTCTAACGGTAAATCAGCGTTTGTAAAGGCGTTGGGATCCATCACTAATGCTACTTGCAGACCGACTACATTGCCCATGTTAATTGCTGGCGTGAAGGCCACCGGACCAAAAGGCAAATCCCCATCCTGATAAGCAAAATTTACACTGCTTACGCCAAACAGCACCTCTTCCCTTGTCAAAACACCACCAATCATCACTTCACGGTATAAAGAATTTATCGCAGCATCATCAGCACTTGGCGCAACCAGCCAGAGTACTGACTCAAAGCGCATCAACATTGAGCCACCGGGAAAAATCCTGGGTCTAGCATCAGCACAGACAAACGGAAACTGAAAGCCTAAATCAGCGGCACAATTCAGGGGCGCAGCAGCAGCGTGACTGATGGTATCAACAGTTCTGGCTGACACCTGAAACACACTTGATAAGGTATCATCACACAACATAGCAATATCACCGACCCGCAAAGCTGAGGCTTCATTTAGAGTCAGAACCGGTGGCACGTGGTTACGTACTGACGCCGTCTCTCCTGCGCCGTACATCAGGCGCAAAGATTCACTTACGCCGTTCGTTCCTACCGCATAACCTTCGAGCCCACCACGCCATTGTGACCAAAGGGGGGCGCCATTAATGACACTCACTACCCGGCCAGAATTATTACAACCGGCAAAGCCGGCACTGCGAATATCCTGGGACATCAGCTGAAATGCCAGTCTGGCACTACTTTGCAGAGATGCCAGTTCATTATTCACCCTGCTGGTCGTCTGGTTGGACAAAAATATGCCAATAACGCCACCGAGCAGCATTAAACCCAGTACCATAGCAATCATTAGCTCAACTAGAGTAAAGCCTCGGCTCCTTTTGCCTAAGGTCATGGCCTGACCTCCATGACGACTACCGAATTGGCATTCAGTCGTTGATCCGTCCAATCAATAGTAACGGTATAGACACCTTCACTCCACTCAACTAAAGCACACTCAGCGGTAACTTGCTTTACATCGCTTTGCCAGGCTTTCGTTACCGGAATGCCACTAACCCCATCGCAAGTAGTCATTTCAAAAGCGTTGGTTCTTGATACAGGGCCAGTAGTGCGCATCACTTCAAATAAGGTTTCAGTGAGTATCACTGCCATAGCTCTTTCGTGCGCGGTGTTGGTGCTTCGTAAACTGACAGACTGCAGACCTACTACCCCTAAAATGCCAATTGCTAACACCAGCACTGATATCAGCACTTCAAGTAAGCTGGTACCTTGTTGACGTTTAAATCCTGCCATTGTTTTCATCATCTTCATCCTAAGGAGTTGGGCAGCCGGCATGCTGCTCGCTAATTACGGCTAATTGACCACCTGAGCGGATCCGAAGCTCACGACTGTTAGGATTGACTGATGAACTAGGAGCACAAACCCGCAGCGTAGCAGTAAGTGGCAAACGGTTGTTGGTTCGCAGTAAACCCTGCGGAGTTATTCTAATCTGATGATCTGCGTCACTTAACACTGCGCTGGGCCTTATCACCAATTGCGGTGATTCAAGCAAACCACTGCGCATTTCAGTGCCTGCTTCAATGCCCGTTCCAGCGGCGGCCATACCTACTGCCCAGCCTTGCCAGCCTGCGGCAGGCGGTGTACTACAACTGGCGCCATCGGTTGAATGACAAAAAATAACTGTTGCGTTATTTTTAACTGCTTCCGTTTTTGCATATTCAATAGCTGCCAGCAATTGATTTACTTGCGCATTTAAACGACTGGATGACACCAGGCTGGTAAACGAAGGAACGGCTACAGTTAACACAATAGCCAGCACGGCTATGGTAACCATCAATTCAATCAGCGTAAAACCTGACGACACGGAACAGCGTTGTTGTGGTGTGCCAAACTCCGGCATAAATAATCCTGCTCTGAAAATACACATGACCGAATATTAACTTAGCAAGCCACTTTGGTATATACCACAGCGAACTGGATAAGCGGTTAAATTGGCCGATAAGTGGCTAACTACGACTAAGTAATGATTAGTTAAGACCGAGCTGCTGTCGCAACTGGCTAAGGCAACGGCGGCTGACTTCCAGTGGCGGTTCCATGTCGAGCAGTTTGACAAAATGCCGGCCGTCATTACTGCTAAATAAATAATCAAAAAAACTGCGATTTATTAGGGTGCTGCGATGTATACGCAGTAATTGTACAGGAAATCGCTTTAACAACTGGCTTAAACTTTGCTCCAGCAAGGCTTCACCACCTTTAAACACCATACGCACATATTTATCATCAGCGGTAAAATACATCACCTTGCTCAGCAGCATTTGCCGCTGTTGATTACCCAGCTGATAATTAATGATGGGTTCTATCTGCAATTGTGCACGGGTCTTTTGACGTAAGCGGCCAAGCGCTTGTGCCAAACGCTCGGCAGAGACAGGTTTGAGGATATAATCGGCCGGGTTAACGCTGTAAGCCTGCAGTGCATGCTGCGGATGAGCAGTGACTAAAATCACCGCTGGTGGTAGCGGCAACTGAGTTAACTCAGCCGCAAATGCCAAGCCATCTTGCCCTGGCATCTCAATATCTAGCAGCAACACATCGGGTTGGGTTTGACTGCACAACTGGCGGGCACTGGCGACATCAGACGCAGTACCTACCAGGCTATATTCGGAAAAATCTGCCAGTAAACGTTGCAATCTGGCGCGAGCCAAAGGCTCATCATCAACTATAAGCACTTTCATCCGTTTTGACCCGGCTGGTGTTTTGGCAGCACCAGCTTAACCCTGAAGGTACTATCAACAATACTACGATGCAAACTAGCGCTATCGCCAAAATACAGCTGCAGTCGCTGGCGGATATTGGCCAATGCCACGCCATTGCTGCGGCTGTTGCCCTGACTGGGTAAAAAAGGGTTGCTAATCAGCAAGGTCACCGACTGGCTGCTATCAATCAGTTCGATATCAATAGCGCCACCACGCGGGCAGTTTTCAATCCCATGGCGCACCGCATTTTCCAATAAGGGTTGAATGGTCAGCGCCGGTAACTGCAACTTAGGGAGTTGTGCTGGTATCTGCCAGTTCTGCTGCATCCGCTCACCTAAACGCCATTGTTCCAGAGTCAGATATTGCCGGGCTAAGGTGAGCTCCTCAGTCAGGCTGATCTGCTCACCGGCATGCATGGCTGCTCGAAATAAATCGGCCAAATTTAATAATGCCTGCTCTGCGGCCTGGCTATCTTGCTGGGTTAATTCGGCAGCCGTGTTCAGGCTATTAAATAAAAAATGTGGTTGAATACGGGCCTGCAAGGCACCTAACTCGGCCCGGCTTTGCGCAGCAAGTTGCTGATTACGCTCAGCATGCATAATGCCAAGTTGCATCACTATCAAGCCAACAATTAACGAAACCATGAGGTTTGACAGCACAAATGGCCACAATTTTAGTCCAGTGGCAGATAATTCCTGGCCAAACCACAACCAGGCGAAAGCGCTGACTATTAAGGTCATGCTAAACAAGATGGTCAGACAATAACAGGCTAAGCGTAAAGGGGCTTGCTGGCTTAGCCAGTTACGTAATTTGCAGTAAACAAAACAAGACAATAAGGCAACCCAGTGCACGCCCAGGCTTATCATGCCAAGTCGCAACCAAACTGAGTCCGTGCCGGGTGGGGCAAAGGCCAGGATAATAGCTAATGCTTGTGCCAGTACCAGCACTCGCAGCACCATGCGGCTATGACAGACATCCGGCAAAGGGAACTGACGGCGGGCGTTTTTTGCTGCATTGGCTGCTGCCATCTGACCTTGCTCCCTCTTATACTAACCTATCAACGGATTTAGCCGCATTAACTTAACAAGTGTTATCGCAGCTCAGCTGGTATAGCAAAGACCACGTTTTCTGGGCGGCCAGGGTTTTCGGTAAGGGTTTTACCGCCCCACATTTGTAACTGTTTTACCACTTGCTGCACCAGCACTTCAGGCGCCGAAGCCCCCGCAGTAACACCCACAGCCTTAATATTATTAAGCCAGCTTTGCTGAATATCATTAGCGGTATCAATTAAATAGGCGGTGCAGCCCATTTTTTCGGCCAGCTCACGCAAGCGATTCGAATTACTGCTGTTTTTAGCACCCACCACCAATAATAAATCAGCCTTAGACGCCAGATCGCGTACGGCGTCCTGACGGTTCTGCGTGGCATAACAAATATCGTCTTTACGTGGGCCTTCAATATCTGGAAAACGCTGGCGTAGCGCGTCAATCACCTCAGCGGTGTCATCCACCGACAGGGTAGTTTGGCTGCTGTAACACAGCTGGCTGGCATTTTTTACCTTAAGCGCGGCCACATCTTCTACCGACTCCACCAGATAAATGCCGCCCGCCGCATTGTCGTACTGGCCCATGGTGCCTTCCACTTCAGGATGCCCGGCATGACCAATTAAAATACATTCAATGCCTTTGCGACTGGCGCGGGTGACTTCCATATGCACCTTAGTGACCAGCGGGCAGGTGGCATCAAATACTTTTAAGCCACGTTGTTTTGCCGTTTCCCGTACGGCTTGCGACACCCCATGCGCACTAAAAATAACAATCTGGCCATCCGGCACTTCGTCAAGTTCATCGACAAAAACTGCACCACTGCGACGCAAGCCATCTACCACAAATTTGTTATGCACTACTTCATGACGCACATAAATAGGGTGATCGTATAGCTCCAGCGCTCGTTCAACAATGCTGATGGCCCGATCAACACCGGCACAAAAGCCCCGTGGGTTGGCTAACAATATATCCATCTGCTTTAGCTCACTTGTACTATTTCAATGTTAAAGGTCAGTGTCTGGCCTGCCAGCGGATGATTAAAATCCACCGTAACCGACTCACCTACCACCTCGCGCACCAAGCCGGGTAATTCGCTGCCATCTGGCATGGCAAAACCAATAATGCTGCCGACAGTGGCCGGGGCATCGGCAGAAAACTTCGAGCGGTCAACATAGTAAATATTGTCAGGGTTAGGCATGCCATAAGCATCTTCTGGTGCCAGGGTGAAGCTTTTTTTGGCACCGGCAGTTAAGCCGAATAACTGGGCTTCAAACGCCGGCGAAATACTGCCATCGCCCATCTGTAACTTAGCCGGTTTATTATGCACCCGGGTACTTTCAGCGGCACTGCCATCTGTCAGGGTAATATCAAAATGAAAAATCACCGTACTGGATGCGCTAATCTGACTCATTTTTTATCCTCATACTCGGGTTTAAAGCTATCCCAGATTAGCAATACGGCGCCAATACAGATCACCGAGTCTGCCACATTAAATACCGGATAACTCCAACTTTGGTAAAACACGTGGAGCATGTCAATCACATAGCCAAACAACACCCGGTCGATTAAATTACCGATAGCACCGGCCAGAACCAGACTTAGCGCCAGGCATAACCTGGGTTGCTGAGCTGGGCCTATACGACTTAGCCATACCATCAGCACCAGGCTGATAGCCAGCGCTAAACCGGCAAAAAACCAGCGTTGCCAGCCACCAGCGTCACTTAAAATAGAAAAAGCAGCACCGGTATTATACACATGGGCCAGCTCAAACACCGGTAACAGCGGTATGCTGCCACCATAGGGCAGGTTATGCACTATCCACTGTTTAGAGGCCTGATCAACCACAATAAACAAGACAATTAACCACCACCAGCGCCAGCCGGTTTCTTTAAACAGCCGCATCAGGCAAATTTCCTTTGTTCACCGTTACCCTCTACGTTGTCTACACAGCGCAGGCAAATACCCGGGTGGGCGGCATTGGCACCCACATCATGCCGGTGATGCCAGCAGCGCTCACATTTAGCGGCAGAAGAGGCATTGACTAACACACTCAAGCCCGCCAGTTCTGTAGCGATAGCATTGGCCGGCGCACTGGCAGTGCTCACTTCAGCCGTTGAGGTGATCAGCACAAAGCGCAGTTCATCTCCTAGTTTGGCTAAATCTGCGGCCAGCGTAGCGCTGGCAAATAAGGTCACTTCTGCTTGCAAAGAAGCACCAATTTTGTCTTCACGTCTGGCCGCTTCCAGTACTTTGTTAACCTCATCCCGTACCTGCAGTAACTGCTGCCAGTAAGCATCATCAAACTGTCCGGCGCTTAGCTCGGCAAAGCCGTCATACCAGACATCCGTAAACACAAAGCTGCTGCGCTCGCCCGGTAATGCCTGCCAGATTTCCTGCGCGGTAAAGCTCATTACCGGTGCCATCCAACGCACCATGGCTTCAGCAATATGATAGAGCGCTGTTTGACAGGAGCGCCGCGCTAAACCATCTTTGTGCGCGGTGTACTGCCGGTCTTTAATCACATCCAGATAAAAACTGCCCAGTTCAACGGTACAGAAATTCATCAGTTTTTGGCTCACCTGATGGAACTGGTATTGATCATAGGCTTCAACAATGTCTTGCTGCAATTTGGCCGCACGGTTCACCACCCACAAGTCCAGCTCTACCATCTGCGCAAAAGGCACCATGTCGGTAGAAGGATTAAAACCATTGAGGTTGGCTAACAAAAAGCGCGCGGTATTACGGATACGCCGGTATTTGTCGGCGGCGCGGTTTAGAATTTCATCCGATACCGTCATCTCAGAAGTGTAATCTGTGGTGGCTACCCATAACCGCAGAATGTCAGCACCAAGCTTATTCATCACATCTTGTGGAGAGACCACATTGCCCAAAGACTTTGACATCTTGCGGCCATCACCATCTACGGTAAAACCGTGGGTCAGCACCTGTTTATAAGGTGCCTGATGATGAATACTCACCCCGGTCATCAGCGATGACATAAACCAGCCACGGTGTTGATCTGAGCCTTCAAGATATAAATCTGCCTGAATGGCACCGGCAAATTCTTCCCGCGCCGCCACCACGCAAGCGTGGGTGACACCAGAGTCAAACCAGACATCCAGCGTATCGCTCACCTTAACATACTGCTTGGCATCATCACCCAGTAAGCTGTCTGCGCTAAGATCAAACCAGGCCTGAATACCTTGCTGTTCAACCAGTTTGGCAACCTGCTCCATCAGCTGAGCGGTATTCGGGTGTAAAGCGCCAGTGTCTTTATCCACAAACAACGCAATAGGCACACCCCAGGTGCGCTGGCGTGAAATACACCAGTCTGGCCGTCCTGCTACCATTTTTTCAATGCGCTGTTGGCCCCAGTCCGGGATCCAGCGGGTTTGTGCAATTTGAGCCAGCGAGGTACTGCGCAGCCCCTGCTGCTCCATGCTGATAAACCACTGCGGCGTGGCGCGGAAAATAATCGGCGTTTTATGGCGCCAGCAATGCGGATAACTGTGTTTATAGGCTTTGTGCACCAACAGCGCACCGGCAGCGTTCAGGGCGTCGACCACGCTATCGTTGGCTTTAAAGACATGCTGACCGGCAAACAGCGGCGTATCTGGCAGATAAACGCCGTTGGCGCCCACCGGATTAGCCACTTCAAGGTTATATTGCTTACCCACTACAAAGTCTTCCTGACCATGGCCAGGGGCGGTATGCACGCAGCCGGTACCAGAGTCAGTGGTTACATGATCGCCCAAAATCAGCGGCACGCTAAAGTCATATAACGGGTGTTGCAGTGGCACCAGCTCCAGCGCCTCACCTTTGGCAAAGCCCAATGCGTGGTAATGCTCAATACCGGCCCGCGCCATCACGTCTTTCACTAAATCCGTGGCAATAATTAACCGCTCAGCACCTAAGGGCCCCTGTTCTACCTGCACCAGACTGTAATCTAGCTTGGCATTTACTGCTACCGCGCGATTGGCGGGTATGGTCCAGGGAGTAGTGGTCCAAATCACCACTGACACCTTACCCGTGCCGGTTTTACCCATTGGGTGGTCAAAGCGCTCTACCACTGCCTCATCTACCACAGCAAAACGTACGTCTATGGCCGGCGACACCTTGTCCTGATATTCGACTTCGGCTTCGGCTAAGGCTGAGCCGCAATCGGTACACCAGTGCACTGGCTTAAAGCCCTGCTGCAAATGGCCATTGTCGATAATTTTTGCCAGCGAACGAATGATGTTGGCTTCAAAATCAAAGTCCATTGTGCGATAAGGATTGTTCCAGTCGCCCAAAACCCCTAAGCGGATAAAGTCCGTGCGCTGTGCATCAATCTGGCTGGCAGCATAGTCACGGCAATGTTGCCGGAATTCAGCTGCCGATAATTTAACGCCAGGTTTGCCGTGTTTTTTCTCCACCACCAACTCAATAGGCAGGCCATGGCAGTCCCAGCCAGGAATATAGGGCGCGTCGAAGTCAGACAGGGTTTTGGCTTTGACGATAATGTCTTTCAAAATTTTATTAACAGCATGACCAATGTGGATATTGCCATTGGCGTAGGGCGGGCCATCATGCAAAATAAAGGTTTTTTTGCCTTTTTTGGCGCTGCGGATCTGACCGTACAGATCGGCTTCTGTCCACTGGGCCAACATTTGTGGCTCACGTTGTGCCAGATTACCACGCATGGCAAAGGCCGTTTCGGGTAAATTCAGCGTGTGCTTGTAATCGCTCATCCGTTTCGGTTCCATTAAGTTAATACTGACATCGGCTGCTGCGCAGGCAGGCAACTGAAATAGGCTTTTGCCGCGGCGGCATCCGCGGCAATTTGTTGTTTTAATGCATCCAGACTGGCAAAGCGTTGCTCGTCACGTAATTTGTGATGCAACACCACTTCAATCTGACTGCCGTATAAATCCTGATTAAAATCAAATAAATGGGCTTCAAGCTGTTCGCGCTGCCCTTGCACTGTTGGTCGGTGACCAATATTCGCCACGCCATTAAACACACCATAACAGGTGCGGGCACTAATGGCATAGACGCCTGATACCGGCAAGGTGCGCCGGTATAACCAGACATTGGCCGTTGGAAAGCCCAGATCACGCCCCAGCTTACGACCGTGCCTTACCCGGCCGGTCAGCGTAAAAGGCCGGCCCAGCATAGCAGTGGCTGCCGCTAACTGATCGGTCTGCAACGCCTGGCGAATTAAGGTGCTACTGACCCGCTGCTCGGCCAGTTTTAAACTGGAGGTACTGGTGAGACCAAACTGATAACGCTCTGCGGCACGTGCCAACAATTCATAATTGCCGGCCCGGTTTTTGCCAAAACGAAAATCATCACCGACGATTAATTCTTGCACACCCAGGCGGCGCATCAGTAACTCTTCAATAAAATCTTGCGGTTGCATTGCCGCAAAGCGTGGCGTAAAAGCCACGCAGAGCAAGCGATCAATCCCCAGTTGTGCCAGCGCCAGATATTTCTCACGAAAGCGACTAATGCGCGCCGGGGCCGCCGCTTTAGCAAACAACTCCAGCGGTTGCGGTTCAAATAACATCACACAAGAAGGCAACTGACGTTGCGCAGCAATGGCTTTTACCTGTGCCAGCACGGCCTGGTGCCCAACATGCACGCCATCAAAGTTGCCTATGGTCAGCACGCAACCCCGATGCTCCGGTTGAATATTATGTAAACCGCGAATTAACTGCATGCCAGCCTTAATATGTTCTCTGCCTCAAACGCTAAACGCGGCATTATAACCACTAATTCGCTGCAGCAACAGGCCGGGCTTTAAAATCGGCCAGTCGCACCCCTAACAACCACAACAGACCAAAATACAGCAGTATGGCCCCTACGCATAACAGGCTTAATTGCATGATCTGGTTGAACATGCCCAGTTCACGCCACAGCTCAAAAGACGGGCACAACCACAGTAAGGCTGCTGTCATCAGACTGGTGGCGACCAGCAGCTTAATCATAAAACGCCAGCTTTGGCGGCTTAACTGAAACACACCGGCCAGACGCAGCCCACGGTATAACAAATAGGCATTAAGACTGGCCGATAACGCTGTGGCCAGCGCCAAGCCAACATAACTTAAAAAAGGCGCCAGCATCAGGTTAAGCCCCATATTGGCCACCATAGCAATAATGCCGATACGAACCGGTGTTTTAATATCCTGCCGGGCATAAAACCCCGGCGCTAATACCTTTATCAACATATAACTCAGTAACCCAGTGGCATAGGCTACTAAGCTGTAAGACACCATCAGTACGTCATTTTCGGTAAACTCGCCGCGCATAAATAACAACGCGATAATGGGTTTGGCTAGTACCATTAATGCTGCCATCGCCGGAATACCAAATAAAGCGACAAAACGAATGGCCCAGTCTAAGGTGGCGGAAAACTGCTGCGGGCTGGCATTAGCATGATGGCGTGATAAATTAGGTAAAATCACTGTGGCAATGGCGATACCAAATAAACCCAGCGGAAATTCTATTAAGCGATCTGAATAATATAACCAGCTAACCGCCCCGGTCAGCAGGAAAGAGGCGATGACGGTATCGAGTAATAAATTAATCTGACTGACCGACACCCCAAACAACGCCGGCAGCATCAAAGTACGGATTTTAGTGACATTGGGGTCGCGCCAGCTCCATTTGGGCATCACCAACAAGCCGGATCTTGCTAAAAAAGGCAATTGAAACAGCAACTGCACCACGCCACCGATAAACACGCCCCAGGCCAGCGCTAACGCAGGCTCGGCCAGACCAGGCGCTAAATAGAGCGCACAGGCAATAATAGCAATATTTAAAAACACCGGAGTAAAGGCAGCGACGGCAAAGCGGTTATAGGTATTTAAAATGGCACCGGAAAACGCCACCAGACTGATAAACCACAGATAAGGAAAGGTAATTTTCAGCATCAGGCTGGCCAGCTCAAACTTATGTGCCTCGGGGCCATCGTTAAGCCATTCAATAAACCAGCCCATACCAAATAACATGGCCAGCAACGGCGATGCTATCACGCCGAACAAGGTCACCAGGGTGACGATCACCCCCAGGGTGCCAGCCACTTTGGCAATCAGTTCGCGCACCGCGGCATCACCATGCCTGGCTTTAACTTCACTCAGTACTGGCACAAAGGCCTGAGAAAAAGCGCCTTCAGCAAATAAGCGGCGTAAAAAATTAGGGATGCGATTGGCAAAGAAAAACACATCAGCTGCGGCGCCTGCACCGACAAAGTTGGCTACCACTATGTCACGCACTAAGCCCAGAACTCTTGAAATCAGTGTCATACAGCTGACAATGATGCCAGATTTGACTAATTTTCCTGACACGCCCTGCTCCTTGATTTTTACCCGACGCTATTCTTACTGTAAAGGCCGGTTAATACCAGTAGCCGGCTTAATTTAATTCAGTGCTTAATGACATAAAGCATTTGACAATGGCACAGTAAATAGGCATATTATGCGGCCTTTAAAGAGTCCGGTTTAGTTTTTAGGAGTGTTACCTTGGCTAACATTAAGTCTGCTAAGAAGCGCGCAATTCAATCAGAAAAACGTCGTCAGCAAAACGCCAGTCAACGTTCTATGATGCGTACTTTCATCAAGAAAACCTACGCAGCGGTATTAACTGCTGACGTAACCGCTTCAACTGAAGCGTTTAACAAAATGGTGCCTGTAATTGATCGTATGGCGGCTAAAGGCCTGATCCATAAGAACAAAGCAGCACGTCATAAAGCACGTTTAAATGCGCACGTTAAAGCATTAAAAGCCGCTTAATTGACTGTACCAACAAAAAAGCCAGCGTAAGCTGGCTTTTTTGTTGGCTGCAAATGTAATACTGATTGCTTCGGTTGTCTGAGGTGAACGCCAAACTCACTGCTAACCAAAGCGCTCCGGCTACGAACAATACAGCTTGTGCATCAAGGCAATTAAAGCTTCAGCCTCGGCACTGTCAATCCGGTAAAATACCGTTTGTGCTTCTTTACGGGTGCTTACTAATTTTTGTCGGCGCAACAGCGCCAGATGTTGCGATAAAGCAGACTGACTCAAATCCAGTTTTTCGTTAATCTCACCAACCGACATCTCACCTTCCAGCAGATGGCATAAAATGATTAAACGCCGTTGATTCGACACCGCCTTTAGCAGTTTAATGGCCTTAGCTGAGTTTTTCAGCATATCATCTAGTTGCATGTTGTAGTTACCATCATAAATTTATCAGCCATAGTACTGCATTGCAGCTTATGGCACTCATTGAATACAGGTTGACTGAATACTGGCTGAGACAAACGCTGGCAGAGCTAACAGCGGCTACCCGCAAAAAAAGCAACATAACTTAAACCATGTTTGCTTTGCATGCCTTAATGTAACTGCGGTTGCAACAAGCTGATAATACGCTCTGCACTAAAAGGCTTAACCACAAAAGCTTTGGCGCCGCCCGCTATCGCCTCTTTCAGATTATCCACACTGGAAAACGCCGTCACCATCACTATCTGACTTTGTGCATCCAGCTGCTTAAAACGTTGTAATAGTACTTGGCCATTTATGTCTGGCAGCTGAATATCTAAAAAAACCCAGTGAGGCTTATGCTCATTAAAGAGGCGGGCAGCACTGGCACCGTCAGAGGCTTCAAAAATATGCTCTACACCTGCTTGTTGAAGGATTTGTCGCAAATATTGGCGCACCGAGCTGACATCGTCGACTAAAAGCGCGGATTGCGGAAGTGATTTTGCTTGCATCCCTGAAGCAACTCCTTGATAAATACCTGTTTAGCATTACAGTTTAGCGTTCTGTTTGGCGTTAAAAACCGGCACTTGGCCGCGGCTTCATGGGGTTTAACCGCAAACTATGCTAAGTTCGGCAAACTTGTACCCATAGCATAACAATACTAAGGCAGAAATAAAAGATGAAATTGTGGCTAACCTCTTTGTGTGCAGCAGCCTGCTTCAGCCTACCGGCACAGCAGCTTGAACTGAATCATGATCTTGCTTATAAGCTGTTAGAATCGCTGACAGTCGAAGTCGGCCCCAGGCTGGCGGGTAGCGCGGCGGATGCGCGGTCGGTGGCCTGGGCACAGCGCCATTTTAAACAGCTTGGCTATGACAAAGTCTGGGTGGAACCCTTTAATATGCAATACTGGGAGCGTGGCCAGGCCAGCTTGCAAGTTAATGCCCCCTTTTCACAATCACTGGTGGTCACGGCATTAGGCGGCTCTATCGGCACGCCCTTTGATGGGATTAACAGTCAGGTGGTGATGTTTGACACCTTAGAGCAACTGCAACAGGCTAACCCCGCTGACGTAAAAAACCGTATTGTCTTTATCAACCATGCGCTGGAGCGGGATATCCGGGGCGGCTTTTATGGTGGAGTGGTCGGAGGCCGTGCCCGCGGCGCGGTAGAAGCGGCGAAGCTGGGTGCCAGTGCCTTGATTATTCGCTCTGTGGGGAGCAGTAACAACCGTTTTGCCCATACCGGCATTATGCGCTATGACGACGATGTTGAGCGCATCCCTGCGGCGGCGATTTCTATTCCGGATGCACAGCAGCTCAGTAAAATGCTCAGTATTAATCCAGAGCTGAGTTTAACGCTGCATATGCAAAATAACCTACCCGGCACAGTCACCAGCCATAATGTGATAGCGGAAATTACCGGCAGTAAACGCCCGGATGAAATCGTGTTGATCAGTGCTCACCTCGATTCCTGGGATGAAGGCACAGGTGCCCTGGATGATGGCGCTGGTGTCGGTATCGTAATGGCAGCCGGGGCTTTGCTAAAAGCCGAGCGGCCAGAGCGCACTATCCGGGTGGTGCTGTTTGGCAATGAAGAAGGCGGTTTAATTGGTGCCCGTGCCTACGCCGCGCAGCATCATCAGCAATTAGCTACACATGTGTTCGCCTCAGAATCTGATTTTGGTGCTGGCCGGGTGTGGCGCTTTGATACCGGCTTTGGTGAGCAGGCGCTGACTTTTGGTGCTCAATTACAACAAAAGCTCAAGCATCTGGGTATTGCAATGGGCCCGAACACGGCCAGTGGTGGCCCTGATGTCTCTATTTTAAAAGCGCAGGGTGTGCCGGTAGCTACCTTGCAACAAGATGGTACCGATTACTTTGATTATCATCACACCCCTAATGATACGCTGGATAAAATTGACCCAACGGCCCTGCGGCAAAACCTGGAAGCCTGGTTAATTATGACCCGTGAAATTGCTAATTCCAGCGTAGACTTACGCCTGTAATCAACAATGCCAGGTCTTGTGAACCATTAGGCCTGGCATTTTTGTGATTAGCATAACTTTTCTAAAATTTAGCTGCTTTATTCATCAGCCCTTAATTTTAGTGTCATCAAGCCGTAATATCACCTCACATGCATTAAAAAAACTAATCCTGAAACAGCAAAATTCCTCAGTTGATGAATCTTTAGCCAATAAGCATAATGCGCGCCGTTGCAGTGCATAGGGCTTAGGGGCGTTACCGTGGAAAATATTGTGTATGACATCATCAGCTGGGTTGGTTTAACCATTTGTATCGGTGCCTTTTTTATCAAGGATGTGTTTTGGTTACGCTTAGCCACCTTAGTGGGCTGTAGCTTACTGTTTGTTTATTACAGCCATATCGCCATTCCACAGGGGGTAATTTCTAACCTGCTGGTGCTGTTAATCAATGCCTATTACCTGGTGCGTTTTGCCAGTGCCCGTAAAAAAGCCCAGGCGCAAAGTCAGGCCGCCAGTGTCACTGCTGCTAAATTGGCCGCTCAGCCAGATTAACGCCATTTCATCTTGTCATCAGAAAGTGACAGGCTATACTGGGCGGCGGGTACTGAGTACGGTCGTTTTTAAGTGGAGCCTGTCATGCAAGACGAAGAGCTGGAGATTTTTTTGCAGGAAATGGCTGGGGTGAAACCCCTGTCACAGGATGCCGTACTTCTGAGCAATGGCGAGTTTTGCCCCACGCTGGCACAACAGGCCAGACGCAAAGCCGCTGAGCAGGAAATGGAGTACGATGAGCATTACCTGAGCCTGGAATATGTTGATCTGGTGAAACCGGATGACATCTTTGCTTATTGTAAAGACGGCGTGCAGCAAGGGGTGTATCGCAACTTGCGCCTGGGTAAGTATCAGTTGGACGCCACGTTAAATTTACTGGGCAAAAGCCTGGTAGAAGCACGCAGTGCCCTCAGCCATTTTATTACCGACTGCCACCAGCGCGGCATCCGCACTTTGCTGGTACATCATGGCCTTGGCCGCAACAGTAAACCGCACCCGGCTATTTTGCGCAGTTATGTATTTAAATGGTTACCGCAATTCGCCCCGGTGTTAGCCGCCCACAGTGCCCAGCGCCAGCATGGCGGCGCCAGCGCGACCTATGTACTACTGCAAAAAAATGCCGAGCAAAAACGTGAAAACCGCGAGCGGCATAGTAAAGCCTGATGCTTATTAAACGCGTAATTTAACCTGGTTTGCTAAAGCCCTGCCAGGTTTTGGCAAGGCGCGCAAAGTGGGTAACTACACCTTAGATGCAATAAAACAACCACCCAACAAAAATCTAGCTTACTTGATACCTTGATCCGTACCAACACTTTGCTCCCAATCAGGAAGGCTATTTGTGGTCAGTATTGCCATTAGATGCTCGCACAACTTGTTAATCGAATCATGCCTGATTCCAAGATATCGACAAAAAGTCCATAAGCAAATTGCTGCATAAGCTTGCAATTGACGATTGTTGAGGGTTGGGATGATCATCGTGTGCATAATTGAGGTAACTTAAATGTATTATTATCGCTAAAGTAGTGCCTATTCAGTTTTGAAGACAAGATTCAACAATGAATAATACTTTTGATTAAATTAATATCTTTAGCCCGTGCAAGATGGACCCAATAAAAGCACAT
>NZ_DAINOE010000073.1:0-16744 GCF_036735525.1 Arsukibacterium sp.
ACCGGCGTCGCCGCTTTGGTGGCAAATGGCCTGATTAACCTGGTAGATGGCAGCGGTGCTTACGGCGCTCTGGTAACAGTGTTTGTGGCGACCTGGCTTTTTACCGAGCTGGTCACCAACAATGCTGCCGCAGCGCTAACCTTTCCTATTGCTTATGCTATTGCACAAAATTTGGGGGTAGACCCCGTACCCTTTTTTATGGCGGTGGCCTTTGGCGCTTCAGCCAGCTTTATTTCACCCTTTGGTTACCAGACAAACCTGATGGTGTATTCGGCCGGCAATTACCAGCTACGTGACTATATCCGGCTAGGGGTACCGATGGCGCTGGTATACAGTGCCGTGGTACTGCTGTTTTTACCGCTGATTTATCCGTTTTAAGTAAACTTACTGGCAGAACACTAAGCTATGACAGATCCGAATATTAAATGGCAACACCACAGTATTAATGCTGGCAACCGTGAAGCACTGCTGGGCCACCAGAGCGCAGTGATCTGGTTTACCGGGTTATCCGGCTCGGGTAAATCTACCGTGGCCAATGCACTGGAGCAGGCTTTGCAAGCACGGGGTAAACATACTTACTTGCTGGATGGCGATAACGTGCGCCATGGCCTTTGTGCAGATTTAGGCTTTAGCGCCCAGGACAGAACCGAAAACCTGCGCCGGGTAGGTGCTGTAGCCGGTTTAATGGTCGATGCGGGTTTACTGGTACTAAGTGCTTTTATTTCGCCCTATCGCAGCCAGCGGGAGTTGGTCAGAAGCTTTGTCCCTGAGGGAAAATTTCTAGAAGTGCATATTGCCACACCGCTCGAGGTTTGTGAGCAGCGTGATGTTAAAGGCCTGTACCAAAAAGCCCGCGCCGGTGAAATCAGCCATTTTACCGGTATTTCTGCCCCTTATGAGCCACCCGTCGCTGCCGATTTGCTGCTGGACACCTCAGTCACTTCGCTGGAAGATAGTGTGCAGCAGTTATTGCAATTATTGGCAGACAAAGGGATGTTATCATGACATTACTGAGTAACATTATTGCTATCGCCGAACATGCGGGTCAGGCAATTTTAGCGGTGTATCAGCAAGACAATGCCGCCTTTAATATTACCGACAAAGCCGATGCCTCACCGTTAACCGCTGCAGATCTGGCTGCGCACCAGGTGATTATCACCGCCTTAACGACACTGACGCCCGATATTCCGGTATTGTCAGAAGAAGCCGCTGACATCAGCTGGGATATTCGACAGCACTGGCAACGCTACTGGCTGGTCGACCCACTGGATGGCACTAAAGAATTCATTAAGCGTAATGGCGAGTTTACCGTTAACATTGCCCTGATTGAGCAAGGCGAGCCGGTACTGGGTGTGGTGCATGCGCCAGTGCTGGCTAAATCCTATTATGCCGCTAAGGGTGACGGCGCATTTTTAAAGCAAGCCAGTGGTGTCAGCCGGCTTAAAGTAAACCAGGCTAGCCGGCAGCAGCTGGTTAAAGTCGTGGGTAGCCGCAGTCACCCCAGCCCGGATTTAGCCGGTTATCTGGCCCAGTTCCCCCAGCATGAAATGGTGCCGGTTGGCAGTTCACTAAAGTTTTGTTTAGTGGCCGAGGGCAGTGCCGATGTCTATCCGCGATTTGGCCCAACCATGCAATGGGATACCGGTGCCGGCCACATCATAGCGCTGGAAGCCGGCGCTAAAGTCAGCTTTACTGGTATAGCAGCAAAGGTTTACCAGCGCGAACAGCTGCTAAACCCCAATTTTTTGGTATCAGCACTGCTATCGGCAACAGGCGACTAATTGTCGCCAGTGCGGTACACTAAATGCCTCAGTTAAAGGTGAAATGATGCGTTTAGATAAATTTATATGTGATTGTACCGGCTTAACCCGCAGCCAGGCCGGTAAAGCAATCCGCCAGAAATTAGTGACGATTAATGGCGAGCTGGTAAAGCAAGCAGCGCTGCAGGTAACGCCGTCAGATCAGGTAATGCTGGACGGTGAACAACTGCAGCTGATTGGCTTGCGCTATTTTATGCTGCACAAGCCGGCTGGCTATATTTGTGCCAATGACGATCCAGATCACCCTACCGTTTTTACCCTGCTGGATGAGCCCTTAGTCGAGCGCTTACATACTGTAGGTCGCTTAGATATGGATACCACCGGCATTTTATTACTGACTGATGATGGTCAGTGGTCGCACCGCATCAGCAGCCCTAAACACCATGTCGCCAAAACCTACCGCGTCTGGACGGCCGATGCCATTACTCCTGATGCCATCAGCCTGTTTGCTGAGGGCGTAATGCTGCGCGGCGAAAAAGACCCGACTAAAACGGCAGAGCTGGAGATTATTGGCGAGCACGAAGCCCTGCTCACTATTCATGAAGGCCGCTATCATCAGGTAAAACGCATGTTTGCCGCCATCGGCAATAAAGTAGAGCAACTGCACCGGGAAAAAATTGGCGGCTTGCAACTGCCGGCTGATTTAGCGGAAGGCGAGTATCGACAACTAACAGCTGCAGAGCTGGCATTGCTTAAAGGGTAACTGCAATCTGGCTTGATATTGTTTTAGCAGGCTATCAACAGAAAGTTAGCAAACAATTCAAGCCAGATCCCACATCAACGGCTGTTACCAATACCAGCCGTAAGACAACGTTATCTCAGTAGCACTGTTATCTGAAGCTACTTTAAAACGCATTTCAGCGTTGGTTTCCCAAGAATATCTTATAGCGAGCTTATGAATGTATCTCTGTTCCCCTGACTGAAACTGGCGCAACTCGGCATCCAGATTTAAACCAATTTGATCAGATACATACCAGGTAGATGCTAATCGTGCCGCCAAATAGGCATTATCAAGATTGATATTCGCACCTAAATAACCCATTCCAACAAAACCGCTCACATTAAAATTCAACTTGCTTTCAAAAGCATAGCCTATACCAGAACTAAGCTTGCTGACTGTACAATTCTTGCATCCCAGCGCGGCTTGTGTTGCACCAATATCAAGGTACCACGAATAATTTTTATCCCCTGGCAGGCCTGTGAGATTTGCTCTTATGCTGTCGATTCTCACTAACGACAGATCTTTTACAAATAACTTTTCGTTAGTAAAACCCAAGTGTATCTCACCCATGCTCAGTGCTGAGTACCTGACATGTCCCTGCTGTGCATCCAGCGCGTCGTAGTAAGCTGGCCTTAATTGCAATTGACCAAAACTATACCCACCATTAGCCGCAGTATACTGAACTGAAGTTAGGCTTGGTTTTCTGCCTGAATGTGGTCGTGAATCTGATCCAAATGTTGTAACCGCAACGCCTGCCGGTAATCTGTAGCGTAAAAGCAAAGCTTGTTTGTATAGGGCATTGTTGGCATCTGCTTCTCCCTGATCAGCTTTTCGCATGAATTGGTAATAATCAATTAACGTGTCCGCAATCTGATGCTGCTGCACTACAGTAAAGTCTGAAAGGTGTTCAGGAGTGATTTTCTCAGGCGAATAAACCAATGCAAAAACTGCCTGCTTTTGTGCTTCATTTAACATGGCAAATCTCTGATAAAGCCGGCTTTGTCTTGAGGGATGATATTTAATGGATTTTATCAGTGGCTTATTGTTGAATTGCACGCCAGCTAAATTTTGCATAACAGACTGTGGAGTAACCCATAAGCGTGAGGATTGCGTTAGCTTATTCTGAACGACTAATTCTAATAGCTGTGCCATGTGAAAAGCACAATTACGGTTGAAGAAGTAATACTGATAATCGGCATCCATAAGCTCCCATATGTGACCTAGTAATAAATGTACATCGCTAGCCGCAACATCAAGTTCATATTCCCACAAATCACGCAACTCAGATTCCCCGTAATTACCTGCATGAAGAAAATATTGTTGCTGAGTAAAAGCAGAGTCATAACCGCCTGTAATGCCTTTTATGACATAAATCGCCATATTTTCATCCACTGGCACATCTGCACCAAAGTTAATCGCGGCACTCTGCAAATCATTCTGCCCGTTATGATCTGAATTCAGTTTAACCAATAGGTGTCCATAATAAGATGCAGGATTGCCCAAAAAGCCTGTGGCGAAAATCATACTGACAGAACTAATATTTTGCTGTTGGGTAAATTGGCTAAATGCCGGGCATTTTTGCTCTGATATACCAAAGGCATCCAGATTAAGAAGGCTTTTTAACCAGATATAACGCCCAGCAAATTTACATTGGGGATGGTTATTAGGATCTTCGGTCCGACCAGGGTCAGCAAACGCCTGCAGTGTGGCTAATAACTCAGCTTCCGGATTTGTCGCACCATCTTCAGCAAAGAAAAATCCTTTTGATTTAATAAAGCTTTTATCATTGTCATATACCAATAATTTCAACCAGGTATCTGAATGCGAGATTTTATTGATATCAATCGATTGATTATATTGTTGCGCGAAAACGGCTTGGCAGAACAACAATATACTGCCTAAAAACAAAATGCGTATCATGAATTAGCTCGGATCAGGATAGGAAGAAACCTTCCTATCCTGTTACAAATTAGGCTGCATTTACTGCATTAATAACAGCAAAGTAGAACATCTGAGATTTTTCAGTTTTATTTGCTACGATATATGCATCGGCAGCGATCTGCTCTGCCATCTCAGCACGCACTGCTGCAACAACATCAGCTTGAGCAGTTTGTTCAACGTCTAAAATACTCAACAAAGCAGTTAAGTGCTCACCTTCACCACGCGCAGTGTCTTCTACCAGGCTGTCGTATGAATTCAGAATAAAAGCAGCAGCATCAACGTTCTTACCTGAACAAGTCTCTGGACTTGCAGTGGCAGAAGTTACCGCTGTAGTACCGATATCCCAAATAATGTTTGAGCTAACAGCCAGCACTTTATGCTCAGGGAACAAAGCTGCACCGATACCACAGTCAGAGAATGGGTTAGGGCCTGAACCTGGAGCTTTAGAGGCATTTGCTGCAGCACTTACAGACAGTGAAACTAACAATGTTGCAATAGCGCAATACTTCATATCAAATCCTTTAGTTTATTGTTGTATTTACGTTCCCTTTTGGAAACCAGCATTTTATATCTTTTTTTTAATATAAAAGCTATAGCTTATTAAGCAATATTATAGTGGTGGGTATTGCTGGTGCAGTATTGAGTAACATTGGGTTACAAGCTTATGGTTTTATTGGCTCGCTGATTTTGGCAACAATAGGCGCTGTGGTGCTGTTATTCCTGATTGGCTTAATGAAGAAAGCCTGATTTTTTTAGCTCTACAGCTTTAAAACAACTCTAATGACTCGCCAGATGATGGCGAGTCTTGCTCTGGCTTAGTTTTAGTATTGAGCCTAGCCCGACGCTGAACCAATAACTTTAGAATATGAGCACGCTCTGCCGCAGGCTTCTGGTGCCAGTTGAAGCGTTCGTCACGCGAGCGCAGGCAACCGATACAATAACCCCGGTTATTACTCTCACAGACCCCAATACAGGGGTTAGGTATGTCGAATAGCTCTAGCTGATCCACAAGGCTACCGCGCAGGCTGATGAATAGGTTAAGTGTACGTCGTGGCAAGCCAAAGGTGCAAATAACAGACTATTTTTAAGCAGAACACAAAAAGTGTTTGACTTTAGACTGATAGACGGCTATTTCTATACGCTAATTGCTTTGTAAAGCAAAGCTACAAAATAAAAAACGAATTCAACCAAGCAAATAAGTAAGAATCAAATTATGCGTTTAGCTGCTGTTCTGAACATTATTGTCCTCGTGGTCGTGGTGATTATTAATCTCCGCGGGGGCGGTGTTTTGGAAAAATAAAGTAGCTTAAGGCGAAATCCAACAAAACCCCCGCTCCGCAAGGACCGGGGGTTTTGTCATTTCAGGGCATGTGAAACTTAACTAGCAGCAAGAGGTTTAGGATGAATGGCGCAGAGTTGGTATTAAAGGTGTTGCAGCAGCAGGGGGTGGATACCATTTTTGGTTATCCCGGCGGCGCTATTATGCCCATTTACGATGCGATCTACCAAAGCCCGGTCAAGCATTACCTGTGCCGGCATGAGCAAGGCGGCGCGTTTTCGGCGATAGGTTATGCACGCAGCTCCGGCAAGGTGGGTGTATGCCTGGCCACCTCAGGCCCTGGCGCCACTAACTTAATTACGTCACTGGCCGATGCGATGCTGGACTCGGTGCCGCTGGTGGCAATCACCGGCCAGGTATCACAAGCGGTGATGGGCACAGATGCCTTTCAGGAAATCGATGTGCTGGGTTTAAGTTTAAGCGTCACCAAGCACAGCTTTATGGTGCGTAGTGTCAACGACCTTGCGGCAACCTTAACCGACGCCTTTGCTATTGCCCGCAGCGGCCGCCCCGGCCCGGTATTGGTTGATATCCCAAAAGATGTGCAACTGGCAATAGCTGGCGAGTGCGATTTACCGGTGCAACCAGGCAATAAAACGCTGACTACTTCTCTGGCGCAAAGTGCCAGGGCACGACAGTTAATAGCCAACGCCAAAAAACCTATGGCCTATATCGGCGGTGGCGTGCATATGGCCGGCGCCATGCCGCAGTTGCAGGAGTTTTTAGCACAGTGCCCGATGCCCTCTGTTACTACGTTAAAAGGCATGGGCTCGGTGGCCAAAGACAATCCTTATTATTTAGGTATGCTGGGTATGCACGGCACCCAGGCGGCCAATATGGCTGTGCAGCAGTGTGATCTGTTAATTTGTTTAGGGGCCCGTTTTGATGACCGGGTAACCGGTAACCTGCAAAAATTTGCCCCTAACGCCAAAGTCATTCATGTCGATATTGACCCGGCAGAAATCAACAAAGTGCGCTTTGCCGAGGTCTCGTTTTTAGGCGATATGCGCCAGATTCTGCCTGCCATTGCCGGCAGCACCGATTGCAACGACTGGTTAGCGCATTGCAGCAGTTTAAAGCAGCAGCACGGCTGGCGTTATGATCATCCGGGTGAGCGGATTTATGCACCGTTAATGTTAAAGCAGTTAAGTGAGCGTATGCCGGATAACAGCGTGGTGTGCTGCGATGTTGGCCAGCACCAGATGTGGGTGGCACAGCATATGCGTTTTAGCCACCCGCGCAACCATTTATCCAGTGGCGGCCTGGGCACTATGGGCTTTGGCCTGCCCGCTGCCATTGGCGCCAAGCTGGCCCGGCCACAAGATACGGTCATTGCGGTATCGGGCGATGGCTCTTTTATGATGAACGTACAGGAGCTGGGCACCATTAAGCGTTTTAAGCTGCCGGTGAAAATTGTCATTATCGATAACCAACGGCTGGGCATGGTAAAGCAGTGGCAGCAGCTGTTTTTTAACGAGCGCTACAGCGAAACCGATTTATCGGACAACCCGGATTTTGTCGCACTGGCAGCGGCCTTTGCCATCCCCGGCCACAGCATTAGCCGCAAAGACGAAGTACAAAGCGCGCTGGAAGCGATGTTTACCTGGCCAGGCCCGTATTTACTGCATGTAAGAATTGATGAAAAAGATAACGTCTGGCCATTAGTACCGCCGGGTGCCGCTAATGAAGATATGATCATGGAGACCAACTAATGCACCATACTTTGAATATCACTGCCAATAATGAAGCCAGCGTAGTTGAACGTTTATTGCAGGTAACCCGCTATCGCGGTTACCAGCTGGCAGGGCTGCAACTTACACCCCTGGCCGAAAAAGCCGGTTTGTCGATCACGTTAACGGTCAGCAGCGACAAACCGATTCATTTACTGACCAGTCAGTTACACAAATTATATGACGTACGCGATTTACAGCTGGCCAGCGCCGATATTGCTGCGCTGCGCGCCTGAGCATTTATAATTAGTTATGCTGCATAGCTTATTTTGATTAAACACTTTTTAGAATAACGGAGTACCGCAATGCCAAAGTTAAGATCTGCCACTGTTACCGAAGGCCGCAATATGGCGGGAGCGCGCGCGCTGTGGCGAGCCACCGGGGTTAAAGATACCGATTTTGGCAAACCCATTATTGCCGTCGTAAACTCATTTTGTGAGTTCGTGCCAGGCCATGTGCACTTACGTGATTTAGGTAAGCTGGTGGCAAAAAGCATTGAAGATGCTGGCGGCATTGCCAAAGAATTCAATACCATAGCAGTAGATGATGGTATCGCCATGGGCCATGGTGGCATGCTGTATAGCCTGCCATCGCGTGAGCTGATTGCCGACTCGGTGGAGTATATGGTTAATGCCCACTGTGCTGATGCCATGGTCTGTATTTCCAACTGCGACAAAATCACCCCTGGCATGTTAATGGCAGCGATGCGCTTAAATGTGCCGGCGATTTTTGTCTCTGGCGGACCGATGGAAGCGGGCAAAACCAAGCTATCAGATCAAATTATCAAACTGGACTTAGTCGACGCCATGGTGTCGGCAGCCGATCCAAAAGTACGTGATGCCGAAAGCGAGCAAATTGAACGTAGTGCCTGCCCGACCTGTGGCAGCTGCTCCGGCATGTTTACCGCTAACTCGATGAACTGCTTAGTGGAAGCATTAGGCCTGGGCCAGCCTGGCAATGGCTCTTTATTGGCCACCCATGCCGATCGTAAAGCGCTGTTTGTGCAGGCCGGTTTCAGAATTATGGATCTGTGTAACCGCTGGTACAAACATGATGACGCCAGCGCCTTACCGCGCAGTATCGGCAATAAAACCGCCTTTGAAAATGCCATGATGCTGGATATCGCCATGGGCGGCTCGACCAATACAGTGCTGCATTTATTGGCTGCGGCCATTGAAGCCGAAGTTGACTTTACCATGGCCGACATTGACCGTTTATCGCGGATTGTGCCGCATTTGTGCAAAGTAGCGCCTTCTACCCAGAAATACCATATGGAAGATGTGCATCGCGCCGGCGGCGTTATCGGCATTTTAGCTGAGCTTAACCGAGCGGGCTTGTTAAACCCCGATACGCCGCATGTTGCCGGTAGTTCACTGGGCGCGGTGTTAGAGCAATGGGATTTGAAAACCAGCCCATCAGCTGAGGTAAAACAGTTTTACGCGGCCGGCCCGGCCGGTATTCGCACTACTCAGGCGTTTTCTCAAAGCTGCCGCTACCCGTCAGTAGATGATGACCGGGTAGCAGGCTGTATTCGCAGTAAAGAACATGCTTACTCGCAAGACGGCGGCTTAGCGGTGCTGTTTGGTAATCTGGCACCACAGGGCTGTATTGTAAAAACCGCCGGCGTAGAGCCGGAAAACCTGGTATTTACTGGTCGCGCACGGGTGTTTGAAAGCCAGGATGATGCAGTAGAGGCCATCTTAAAAGGCAAGGTAGTGGCGGGCGATGCAGTAATTATTCGCTATGAAGGCCCGAAAGGCGGCCCGGGTATGCAGGAAATGCTGTATCCGACCAGTTACTTAAAATCGATGGGCTTAGGCAAAGCCTGTGCCTTGATCACCGATGGTCGTTTCTCGGGCGGCACCTCGGGCTTGTCGATAGGCCATGTATCACCGGAAGCGGCCAGTGGTGGTGCTATTGCGCTGGTGCAGGAAGGCGACAAAATAGAAATTGATATTCCGCAGCGCAAAATCGGCATAGCCATTAGCGATGACGAGCTGGCACAGCGCCGCGCGGCGATGGACGCCAAAGGCAAGCAGGGCTGGAAGCCAGAGAACCGCCAGCGGGTGGTCAGTTCTGCATTAAAAGCCTATGCACTGCTGGCTAGTAGTGCTGACAAAGGCGCGGTGCGGGATTTGTCGAAGTTGGAGGAGTAATGAACAACTTGGCAACAATCCAACCAGATCAGACAGATACCGAGCTAATGCAGCAGTATCTGCGCGAAATTCTGCTGTCGCCGGTATATCAGGCCGCGGTAGAAACGCCTTTGGATGCTATGCCGAAATTAAGTCAGCGGCTGGGCCACAATGTGTTGTTAAAACGCGAAGACAAACAGCCGGTGTACTCGTTTAAACTACGCGGCGCTTTTCATAAACTGCACAAAGTAAAATTGCAAAGCCCCGAGGCCAGTGTAGTGTGTGCCTCAGCTGGTAACCATGCTCAGGGCGTGGCGTTATCGGCCAGCAAGCTGCAAATAAATGCCACTATTGTGATGCCGATCACCACGCCGGAAATAAAGGTGGCGGCAGTAAAAGCACTGGGTGGCAATGTAGTGTTGCACGGCACCGCCTTTGATGAAGCCAACAGCTATGCCATCAAGCTGGCCAATACTGAGGGCGCTATTTATATACCGCCCTTTGATGATGCCGATGTTATTGCCGGGCAAGGCACTATCGCCAAAGAACTGTTAAGCCAGCACAACCAGTTAAATGCGGTGTTTATCCCTGTGGGTGGTGGTGGCATTCTCGCTGGTATGGCGGTGTATATTAAAGCCATTCAACCCAACGTGCGGGTAATAGGGGTGGAGCCGGAAGATGCGGCCTGTTTAAAAGCCGCCATGCACGCAGGTACGCCGGTAACTTTGGATCGGGTCGGCTTGTTTGCCGATGGCGTGGCGGTCAAACGCATTGGTACTGAAAACTTCAATCTGGCAAAACGTTTTTGCGATGAGGTGGTCACCGTCACCAGCGATGAAATATGCGCCGCCATTAAAGATATTTTTGATGACTTGCGTGCAGTAGCCGAGCCAGCCGGTGCACTGGCGCTGGCCGGTTTAAAAAAATACAGTCAGCTGCTGCAAAACAGCACCTTAGCTAAACCGCAGCAGTTTGCGGCGGTGTTAAGCGGTGCCAATTTAAACTTCGATACGTTGCGCTATGTGTCAGAGCGCTGTGAGCTGGGCGAGAAAAAAGAAGCGGTATTTGCGGTAACTATCCCTGAAGAAAAAGGCAGCTTTCGCCGCTTTTGCCAAACTCTGGGTGGCCGGGCTATTACTGAATTTAACTATCGCTACGCCAGTGATAACAAAGCCCATATTTTTGTTGGCATTAAGCTACGCTATGGCCAGCAGGAGCTTAACACCGTAACCAAACTACTTAGCGACGCGGGTTATGATTTTCAGGACCTGTCCGACGACGAACTGGCCAAGCTGCATGTACGGCATATGGTTGGCGGCATGCCACCACGCCAGTTGTCCGAGCAGGTGTATCAATTTAATTTTCCGGAATACCCGGGTGCCTTAATGAATTTTTTGAACACCTTGGGTGAACACTGGAACATTACCTTGTTTCACTACCGCAACCACGGTGCCGCCACCGGCGATGTACTGGCCGGCTTTGAAGTGGCCCAGCACAGCGATATCGCCGGACATTTAGATAAACTGGGTTATCAGTACCAACAAGTCAGCAATAACCGCAGCTACCAGACGTTTTTAACTGCCGGCTGAAAAATCAGCATAACGTAATAAGGAATACTTCTTGGGATGAGCCGATTAAGTCTGTTATTCGGCTCATATGAAGAGTCGAATAATGGCTAACTAAGATTGCTGCTGCGTCAGCGCAATAGCCTCACTCAGTTCAGCCAGTGCTTTTGTGAAGTTTGCCAGTCGTTGTTGCCAGCGAATATCGGTGTTCATGCGGTATCCTGATGAGGCTGCTGGGATTATTGTAGAGCGGAACCACTGCAACAACAACCTTGCAACGGGACAACAAAATTTTTCACTTTAAGCCAGCAGCAGTTAAGATAGCGGCATAAACGCTATGGATAAGCCGCTATGTCAAAACCTTATTATTTTTACACTACCTTGCTGATTGCACTGCTGATTTTTATCGCCTGCTTAATGATGAATGGGCCTATGCGACCGGGGCTACCGGTGGGTGATGATTTAACCACGCGGCTGGCGTATATCAATGCCAATCTGACGTTATGGCAGTTAGGCTGGCTAAGCTGGATGGCGGCAGCACTAAGTTTGTTGGCATTTGCGGTGATGCTGTCAACAGAATTACCGCCCGGCGCAGCCAGGCAGTATGGCGTATTGCTGGTCGCCCTGGGAATGGCGCCGGATTTAGTAGCCGAAACCCTTTACTCTTTTGTCATGCCGCACATTGCTATTGCCGATATTGCGCTGCTGCAATTTATCGATAACCTGGCAATGCACCTGACTGGATTTTTAGGCAATGGCCTGTATAACCTCGGCGGTATGTTGTTAACGCTGGCGCTGTTAACGCAGCGACCTGACCTTAAACTCTGGTTATATCCGGGCATAGTGGCCTGGCTGCTCGGCTTGGGCTTATCCGTTACTATTGCCCTGCAGCAACTGCAACTGGCTGAGTATTTTACCGCCGCCAGCATGGTGCTAAGCACACTGTGGTTTGTGCTTATTGGCTGGAAATTGTGGGGAGGCCAAGGTGTACGCCGCGCTTAAAGTCGTGCATTTGGGCTCGCTGATCATGTGGTTAGGCCCGGCCATCGGTTCCTGGTTGGTGCTGCGTTACATGCAACAGCAGGAAGGCGAATTATCGCCCGCCACCGCCAAAGTATACCGGGTGTTTTTCTGGACTATTACCCTGGAGCACATAGCGCTGTGCAGCTTGCTGCTAAGCGGCACTATAATGGCATTTCACTACGGCTTTTTTGCCATGCCCTGGTTACAGCACAAATTGTGGCTGGTGCTGCTAATTATAGTGCCGCTGGAAATTGTCGATATCTGGCTGGGTAATTGGAAAGTGAAAAAGCTGACTGAAAAGCGTAGCGCCGGGGCTGAGCTTAGCCAGCGCGAGCAAGCGATGATTAATTTTTACCATAAAGGCTTTACCAACCTGGCGCTACTCACCTTGCCGCTTACCGTATTAGTGATTATGTGGCTGGCGGTGTCGAAACAAACATTATGGTAAGTAAAGCCAATAACTTAATGGGAACTTATAGCTATTGCTAAGACCTAAATACCCGTTTACACTTTGCGCGTTTTTTAAACAGGAGAAAACAGATGAATAAACCAGCGGCAACCGAGCATGGCCGCGGCGAGATCCGCGATAATGCGATTAAGGCCTTAGTCACCAGCAAGGTGTTTCAAACCAGGGTGGTTAAGGCGAAAAAAGGCAAAGGTTCCTACAACCGCAAAGGGCGTAATTCAAAAGATTACGCCCTTGTTATTTATGACACCTGGTTAATCTGATTTGCTCATGCCCTCATCTTTTAATGTGAAACCCTGTGTCAATTTATTCAGATCGGAGGCTAAATTAGCCAGTTCATTGCTTGATTCACTAGTTTGCGTTGCGCCTGAGGCATTTTGAATGGCTAAATCGCGAATGGATACCAGGCTTCTGTCAACCTCTGCTGCCGTGACGGCTTGCTGCTTTGCCGCTGATGAAATACTGCTGTTTTGTAAATTTACGTTACTGATGAGTTTTACAATAACTTCAAGATCATTATAAACATCCTGAACAACATCAATACTGTTATGAGCATGCTGGACAGAATCGCGAATTGCAGACACCGTTGCGCCAGTTTGATGTTTCACTGTTTCGATCATTTGTTCAATTTTTGCAGTTGACTCCTGCGTCCTGTGTGCAAGTGCCCTTACCTCATCAGCAACTACAGCAAAGCCTCTGCCGCTCTCTCCTGCCCGTGCAGCCTCAATCGCCGCATTTAACGCCAATAAATTTGTTTGTTCAGCCACTGCACGAATAACTTCAACTACACTCGTTATATCGGTAACACTCCCTGCCAACTGCCCTATACCCTCTGCGCTAAGCTGGGTTTGGCTGGCAACCTTTGTCACATCTCGTATTGCTGCCTGAGCTTTTTGTAACCCTGTTTTGCAGTAGTCCTCTGCCGCATCAGTATCTCGGGCGGTGTCCATAGTCCGTTTAGAAACATCCTCTATTGTGGCTGCCATCTCTGTAACCGCTGTAACCGCTTGTGCTAATTCATCATTTTGTTGATTCAAAGTATGACTGGACTGTAAGGTGACAGAGCTTAACTCTTCTGAAGTGGCCGCTAAACGGTTAGTATAGTTGGCTATCTGCTTAATCATCGCGCCTAGTTTAAGCTGAGTATTTGCCAGTTGTGATTTTAAAGAGCGTTCATGTGCGGCAGATATCTCAGTGCTTAAATCGCCTGAGGCAATCACAGACATCAGCTTACGCATTTCTTCAGGCTCTCCGCCCAGAGGACGCATCACCATTTTTTTAAAATAGGATGAAGCAAAGAATGAAAAAGCAATGGAAAGTGTAATCAAAATAAGACTTTGATAAAAAAAAGCGATAACCGGCTGATTCACTTCTGCTTCGTCAATCTCGGCCAGTAAAGCCCAGTTCAAACCAAATACCGTGATTGGACTATAAGCAGACAATACAGGATTACCATTGTAGTCAATAACAACCCCGACACCGCTAACCCCCTGTAACGCTTGCTCTACAGCATGAGTTTGGGCACCATTTTTTTCTATGGTACCAGCAAAAGAAGCGACAATTGAACGGTTAACAGGATCAAGAAACGAATCAGAACGCATCAAATAGTCAGGGCCAACCAGGTATGTTTCCCCGGTCTCTCCCATGCCATCACGCTGCCGCATAACCTGATTAATCTTATCGATAGAAAGTTGTACTGCCACTACCCAGCGTTGATTATTGACTAAAAAAACTTTAGCCATAAAAGCAGCAGGTTCATTGTTTGATGGCGCATATGGAGCAAAATCAACAACTTGAATTTCACTAGTGTTCATTGCACGTTGGTAAACCATACCTAAACCAGATAAACGGTAAGGGCCTGAAACCAGGTTAGTCTGATAATCAGACTCCCTTGCAACGGTGTAAACAATTTTACCTGAGGGATCAATCAGAAAAATATCGTAAAAACTGAGCTCAGTATTAAGCGTCGTAAAAAACCGGTGAGTAGTGTCATCTTCAAATTGTGTGCCGTATTGCTTAGCCGCATGTTCAATCACATTAAAGTTAGCTAATGCCGAATCAAAATGTTGGTATATCTGAGTTTTTTTAATTTCGCGTAACGCCACTAACCGCTCATAGTTAACCTCGTTAAGCGTCTGCTTGGATGAGACATACGAAAAACTTATCACTATCAAAAGAGGCAATATAATCACTATAAGAATCAGAGTCTTAATTTTCTTACTAAACGTCATACAACCTCAAGGCAGTTATTACATGGCACTCATACTGAACATAATAAATGAACAAAATATATTCATATAATGCAATATCAGCTTGATATCCATGCATAGCTTGCATACATTATAGTGATATATGTGCTGATTGACTTGAAGATATGGGCTTTCGCCAACTTAGACACATTGTGGCTTTAGCTGATAGTGGCTCTTATGCTAAAGCCTCTGAAATCGTTCATTTATCTCAATCTGCCTTAAGCAGAAGCATCCAACAATCTGAGCAGCAGTTCGGGATTAATTTATTTGAACGTGGCAGGTTTGGCGCAATCTTAACTGCACACGGCGAAGTTGCATTACCACATATTCGCGGCTTAATAGCAGCAGAGGATGCGCTAAATCAGGCGGTTACCGCATTAAACGGTTTGCAGACTGGCAAAATTACAATAGGCACAGGGCCTTATCCCGCTGTAACCCTAATCAACAAAGTCGTCCCAGTGTTTGTTGAACAGTTTCCTGATATTCAAGTGACCATCAAAACTGACAACTGGGTAAACCTCAGGTCGCAACTTATTGATAATAAAGTTGATCTTTTTATCGCAGATATAAGAGAATTGCGCAATGACCCCCTACTGGCTATTCAGGACCTCCCAAGAATGACCGGTGTCACTTTCTGTCGCTTTAACCATCCTCTTAAGAGCAAAACACATCTTACCTGGGCTGATTTGTTAGCATATCCCTTTGCTATGCCAAAACTTACCACCGAGGTAGAACAACTTTTCCTGGCAGCCAGTCAGCCTTTCGGTGGCTTAACACGCAGAATTGAATGCGATAATATCTTGCTATTACTTGATATTGTGATGAAATCAAATGCGTTCAGTATGGCTCCCTATCCGGTCATTGCCGAACACCTTAAAAAGGGACTCTTAAGCACTCTGGAGATTTCTGCAATGGAAAAATTATCCACAGCCTTTGGGGTAATAAGCAAAAAGCAAAAACAGTTATCACCCGCTGCAGCAGCATTTAAAGAGTTACTTATGCGTCAAGTGGTAATAGATGCACCGCTACATGACCATTCAAATTATGCATAACCTATAGCGATGTGCGCCCCTTACCAAGGTAGAGCAACAGGCCAGTGCAGAGGATTTATCTGGCATATGAAGCTGGCTGAGACGGCGATGTCAGCGATAATGCGATTAAGGCCTCAGCACCATCAAATCATTCGCCTTTTCCATATATTCATCGCTATCTTCATCCAGGTTTAACTGTGCTACTCGCCTTAAAATGGGTCGATTCGCAAGCAGCGTGTTCAATATGTTATGTTGTTCATTAATAATGAACGCAGGCGTTTAATGAATAAGGTACACCAAAGCGCCAATCGGCAATGTGTCAACTTACCTCTAAGTTTAATCCTCCGCTATAATGCCGGCATTTATCTTATCTGAAGAATGACCCATGCAACCTGAAGTTATTATTGAAGACCTTATAGAAGGCACTGGCAAAGCCGCAGAGCGCGGGGCCTTGATTACCGCACATTACCGTGGCTGGCTGGAAGACGGTACTGAGTTTGACTCGTCCTACAAACGTGGCGAGCCATTTCAGATAGTGCTGAGCAATAACAGGGTTATTCAGGGCTGGATATTGGGCCTTAAAGGCATGAAAACTGGCGGTAAACGCAAACTGTGGGTACCTGCAGCGCTGGCTTATGGCGAACGCCAGATTGGCACCATGATCCCAGAGTGAGATTACGAGTGATCATTTAATCACCACGCTCATCCCAGCCTCCAACACTGC
>NZ_DAINOE010000074.1:0-16371 GCF_036735525.1 Arsukibacterium sp.
GGGGAGCTGCAAGACAACCCTGACATTCTTGCCATATTGCAGCAAAATGACCTAGTCAATTTTAATTTTTAACTTTAACCACAAGGAAATATGTTATGCCTTTAACCCAAGCGGCCAGTTTAATTCAGGTTGTTGTCAATCTGGAAAATGGCGAGCCGGTATTTAGTTACCAAACTACTACTGGCGCACCTTTAGCCAACGGTGATGTTACGGTAACAGAAGCTGGCACCATTACTTATCAATTGGTTGACAACACGGGCAAAGACCTGAAGTTTATTGGTGTGGGTTTTATAACCCCTTTTGACGGTATTATTGATGCCATAACCGTCAGTAGCGATGGCAAGTTGATACAGATGCTGGATATGGACCGCAGCGCTGGTAGCACCAAATTTCAGTTTGTGCTAACCAATGCTGCAAATACCTTGATGGTACTGAGTCCGGATCCAGAAGTTAAAAATGACCCTATACCTTGATATTAGCGTTCCATACAAGTTTGAACTGAACCAGAACAATGTCGCAATTAGGATTGACTGATGCGACAAGTTTCTTCCGTCAAGCCCTTTTAAGGGCTTTTATTTTATAATAAACAACAACTTAAATCAGAAGGTTGTCAGAAGGTTGTAGTAGACAGTACAGGGTAAAGTTGCTAGCAGTAAAGCCAACTGAGTGAGTTAAGCCAATGAACACTGCATACAACAAAAACCAACTGCAACCGCTGGCTCTGAATGATGATAGCCTGTGGGCAGATGATAACGGCTTGGCCAGCGGCCTGAATGTCGGCAGTTTTATTCAGTATCTGGCCGAGGCGGTGCTCATCGTCAGCCCCGATGGCGCTATTGAGTGTGCCAACGCTAAAGCCGCTTTGTTATTAAATTGCGTCGGACAGCCACTGATTGGCCAGCCCTGGCCGCAGTTTTTAGTGAACCGTTGCCAACAGCAATACCAGGGCTTGGTAAAGATGGTGGCCAAGCGTATTTTATCCTTGCAGGCGGGCCCGACCGAAATGGCGCTACGCTGTGCCGATGGTGCGATAAAAGACATTGAGCTGTCCGTGTCCTTTTTACCAGAACCCGCAGCGCGCTTAGTACTGGTGATGCGTGATTTAAGCCGGTACAAGGCGGAGTGCGCGCAACTGCGCTTACAGGCCACTACCGATGCTTTAACTGGCCTGGCTAACCGCCGTGGTTTTGATGAGCAGCTGCAACAGCAATGGCAGCAATGCAGCGACGCACGGCGGCCATTGAGTGTGGTGATTATTGATATCGATTTTTTCAAACAGTTTAACGACAGTTATGGCCACATTCAGGGGGATGCCTGTCTGCGCAAAGTCGCTGCGGCTATAGTGCAAGCCATGCCGCTAGAGGCCAAGTTGGCCGCGCGCTATGGCGGCGAAGAATTTGCTCTGATTTTACCTAATCATAATGAAATAAGCGCGTTAAAAGTGGCTCGCGACGTACAGCAGGTCGTTCGACAACTGGCCTTTAGCGATGCCGGTTTACCTGCGACAGTCAGTGTCACCGTCAGTCAGGGTGTGGCAACTGAAATTAACGGCCAGTATCGTACCAGCCTGGCATTATTATGCGCAGCTGATACGGCACTGTACCGGGCAAAATCTGACGGCCGTGATTGTATTAACAGCGGTAATTAAATCGCTTAACACCCGGCCGGTTTAAAGCTGTTGTAGCGTCAAGATAAAGGTTTCGTTGGCATAACTGAGCGTATCGCCGGCATTCACCTGTTTGCGTTTTTGGGTTTCAACGACGCCATTCACTTTAACCAGACCGGCGTCAACTGCGGCTTTGGCTTCACCACCACTGCTGCATAAGCCTTCAAATTTCAGAATTTTGTATAGCTCTACCGGTTGTTTCTGAAGAACCACTTCGCGGATACTGTTGCTCATTATTGTTGCCTTGTATCATTGTTGCTTAGTAATAAAGCGCCTATGCAGGTTCGCTTAAGTTTAAGTGCGGTTTACCGACCAGATAAGCACGGCGAAACTCGCTAAAATAATCGGCCAGGTGCTTTGCGGCCTCTGTCTCGTTGGCCATAGCTAACACCGCTATCGCCACTTCTGCTGTACACAGCTGATGCAAGTGCGCTGCTTCTCTAAGTGCATAACGTGACGCCTGTTCGGGCTGAATGCCCAGTACCGGCATTTCAGCCAGATAAGGGCTTTTAAACATTTTTTTCGCTTCTCGCCAGGTGCCGTCCAGCATCACAAACAGCGGGATTTTACCTCTGGTTGCATTGTGTAATTGTGCGGCATTTTGTAAGCAACGCTCTGGCGAGGCATATTGCTGCGGAAATACCAATACCGGGGCATAGCGGCTATCGCTTAAAAGTGCCAGTAACGCCGGATCGGGTTGGGTTCTATCCCAGACAAAGGCATGGTTATCGGCTATCACATCACAAATCAGCCGCCCGGTGTTGCTGGGTTTGTAACACTCGCCGGTGTACATAATAAAACAAAAAGCGCAGTGGCCGGCAGCAGTGGGTTTAGCCGCACAAATACACTCGGTAGCCGGAAGCAGGCAATGCTCGCAGCGGATCACTTTACTGCCTCGGGCATTAAATACCCGGCGCGATTTTGCCAGTTGCTCGGTGCGCAGTTGTAATACAGCATTGATAGGCGACATAACCATTACACAGCCAGACCTTAAAAAAGCGGCTATTGTAACGGTTTTCGCACTGAGTAGCGCAGACAAATATAGTGGGTACAGTGATAAATCTTCATAAAACTGCCATTTTTAGCCGCGGTTGCTGAGATATGCTGTGATATCAAAGACATTGTTTTTTTGAGGTTGGCTTGTCAGCAGAAGAGCTATTACCCGAGTTGGCACAACTGCAGCAACTGATTGCCACGGCACCCGCAGCTCTGCATACTGAGCTACTCTGTACCGTGCCTCATGGCAGTGGGCCCTTGCCGCTTTATGCGTTAAGGCTTGGCAATCCGGATCCTCGCTTGCCCGCTATAGTGCTGGTGGGGGGCGTGCATGGGCTGGAGCGAATTGGCACCCAGGTGATATTGGCTTACCTGCAAACCTTGTTGCAACGGTTACCCTGGGATCTCTGCTTGCAACATACGCTGGCACACTGCTGTATTTACTTTATGCCGTTGTTAAACCCGGCCGGTATGGCGAATGGCTGGCGTTCCAATGCTAACCATGTTGATCTTATGCGTAACGCGCCGCAAGATTGCACCGAAGGGGCGGCCTGGTTGGTCGGCGGCCATCGTTTGAGCCCGGTGCTGCCCTGGCATCGAGGCAAGCCTGGTGTAATGGAAGCGGAAAATCAGGCATTGGTAAGCTTTATCAGCCGCGAGTTATTTACCCGGCCCTTTTCGCTGGTACTGGATTGCCACTCGGGTTTTGGCCGTACAGATCGTTTGTGGTTTCCTTACGCCAAAAGCCGCCGCCAGCCGATTACTCATCTGGCCGAAATGTATCGTTTGCGCCAGCTGCTGTTTGAGACCTATCCGCACCAGAATTATATTTTTGAACCGCAATCGCAGCATTATTTGTGTCATGGCGATATATGGGATTATTTATATGATCAGGCATTAGCCCATAACAGCCTGATGCTGCCATTAACGCTGGAAATGGGGTCGTGGAACTGGGTGCGCAAAAACCCGTTTCAGTTACTCTCCAGCCTCGGCATGTTTCATCCGGTGAAACCACATCGGGTGAAGCGGGTGTTACGCAGCCACCTGATCCTGATTAACTTTTTAATTAACGCGACCTTGTCTTATCAACAATGGTTGCCTGTGCCAGCACGTGACCAGCTCAAGGCTGCGGCGGTCAAATTATGGTATTAACCGCGGCAAGCGACACCCCAGTGCTACTGCTGCGCGGCCTGACCCGTGAGCAACGGCATTGGGGGGCGTTTCGGCCAATGCTGGCGGCAAAGCTGACTAACCCGCTGTTATACTTTGACTTTGCCGGGGCTGGCGAGCTGTATCAACAGCGTTCGCCCAGTCATATAAGTGGCTTGCGCCAATCAGTGCGCCTTCAATGGCAGCAGGCTACGCTTAATGCCAATAATCATGGCCAGGTGCATCTGGTGGCGCTGTCGTTAGGCGGTATGCTGGCAGCCGACTGGGCGCTGGCTTATCCTGAGGAAGTGGCATCCATTACGCTGATTAACAGCAGTGCCAAACCCTTGGCGCCATTTTATCAACGCCTGCGCTGGCAAAACTACCCGGCACTGGCCAGCTTGTTGTGGCTATCAAGTGCCAGGCGGGAGCAGCGCATTTTGCAACTGACGACAGCCCGCGCTTTCCAAGACCCGGTTATTGTGGCTCATTGGCAGCGCTGGCAGCAGCAAAGGCCAGTCACTATGAGTAATGCGTTGCGCCAACTGCTGGCAGCCAGTCGTTTTGTGCTACAGCAACAGCCCTGTTGCCCGGCGCTGGTTATCAGCAGCCAGACCGATAAGTTGGTGAATCCGCAATGTTCAGTGGCGTTAGCAAGCTTTTTACAGGCAAGGCATCAGCAGCATAGCTGGGCCGGTCATGATATAGGGCTGGACGATCCTGCCTGGCTAGCCACGCAAATTGCGGCCTTTATTCAGTCATTATGCTAAGCTAACGGCTGATTATTGTTAGCAACAAGCCCATTTACGGAAAGTCACGTGTCTATCGCCCGTCAAGCTTCTGAAATCACACTACCCGCCGCCAACCAGGGCTGGAGCACGGTTTTGCAGTTTTTATGCAGTCAGTTCCCCTATATCAGCGAGGCAATATGGCGTGAACGTATTGCTGCGGGCAAGGTGCACTGGTTTAATGGCGAGGCCATTACCACTGATACGCCCTTTTTGCCGAGCAAGCGGCTATGCTATTACCGCGAAGTGGTGGTTGAGCCGCACATTCCCTTTGAACAGCAAATTGTGTATCAGGATGCCCATATACTGGTAGCAGATAAACCACATTTTTTGCCAGTCACGCCAGGCGGAGAATACGTTAATGAGTGCTTACTGGCACGGCTACAGCGTGACACCGGCATAACCGATATGGTACCGCTACACCGGCTGGATCGTGACACCGCAGGGCTGGTGATGTTTTCAGTGAATGCCACCAGCCGGCCGGCTTATTACCAGTTGTTCAGCCAGCAGCTTATAAAAAAGCTCTATTTGGCGGTAGCGCCTTTAACGGCTGAAGCTGTAGCGGCGGCTTTACCTTTGCACTGGCATATTAAAAATCGCATTGAAAAAGGCTCGCCGCGATTTATTAATGCCATAGTGCCGGGTGAGGTCAATGCGATATCTGAGATAGTATTGCTTGAAAAACGTGGCGAGCTGGGGTTATTTCAGCTAACGCCGTTAAGCGGCAAAACCCATCAACTGCGCTTACATATGCTCAGCCTGGGCATGCCGATACTGCATGATAACTATTATCCAAAGCTAAAACCCAAGCAAGCACCGCAATTTGATACACCGCTGCAATTGTTAGCGGCGAAACTGAGTTTTATCGATCCGGTTTCCGGGCAGTTACACAGTGTTGAAAGTAAGCAGCCATTAGCGGCCTGGTCAGGCTAAGCTGAGTGTTGCAGCCACTGATCCAGTTGATTGGCAAAGGCCTGGCGGTCGGCCTGATTAAGCGGCGGTGGGCCACCGCTTTGAATACCGCTGCTGCGCAAGGTATCCATAAAATCACGCATCGTCAGCTTTTGTCTAATGGTATCCGGGCTATAGCGTTCACCTCTGGGGTTTAACGCAGCGGCGCCCTTAGCCAGCACCTCTGCGGCCAGCGGGATATCGGCGGTGATCACCAGATCGCCGTGTTGGCAACGGCGGACAATTTCATTATCTGCTTCATCAAAGCCATGCGCAACCTGCAAGCTGCTGATATAGCGTGAGGGAGGCACCCGCAGTAGCTGATTGGCAATCAGCACAGTATTAATGTTTTTGCGCTCAGCCGCCCGGTATAAAATATCTTTAATGACTGTGGGACAGGCATCGGCATCTACCCAGATGGTCATACAACCTCAGTACGGCCTGGCGTGTTATCGCTGACCGGGAATGTGAGTCGGAACAAGGCACCAGTAGGGGCGTTTTCCAGCAATTCAATGCTGCCACCCAGTACCTGTGTCATCAGATTATAACAAAGATGCAGGCCCAAACCTTTACAATTACTGCCACGCTTGCTGGTAACAAAGGGCTCAAAAATGTGTTGGCTCATTTGCGCTGCTACGCCACGGCCATTATCCCGGTAATCCAGAATACATTGCTGATCGGCATAGCTAAGACTGATATCTATCTGGCCTCTGCTTTGCTCGGTAAAACCATGTAGCAATGAGTTATGCAGTAGTTGAAACAACACGGTTTCCAGCGCGCTGGTGGCGAAGTGCAACTGTAAATCGGCGGGGCAGCTCAGATTAACCTGATGCATATAAAGTGCCTGTCCAAATAAACGGATCCGCTGCTCCAGCCAGCGCTTAATATTCACCGTTTCCAGAGCATTGTTACGGTTTTCCACGGCAATTTCTTTAAAGCTTTGTACCAGGTCAGCCGAGCGTTGCAGGTTAGAGTTCAGCAGTTGCAGCTGTTCAAGACTCTGTTGCAAGTATTGCTGCATCTGGCTGCCGGTCAGGGTTTTTTTCTCAAATTTTTGCTGTACTGCTTCAGTATTTTCCATTAACAGGCTACCAGCGGTCACGCTAATGCCCAGCGGGGTGTTAATTTCATGCGCTATGCCTGCCACGACCTGGCCCAGTGCCGCCATTTTTTCTTTTTCCACCAGATTTTTTGCACGGTTTTTAATTCATCGGTGCGGGCTTCTACTTCAAAAGCCAATTGTAACGCCTGGTTGCGCAGCATACGGGTTCGTAGTTTGATAATGCTTGCCATCAATAACAGCAATAACATTATCAGTAGCACGATAAACCAGGGCGTTTGCCAAAAAGCAGGTAACACTGTGACGCTCAGTTGATAACGATGTGGGCTCCACAGCTGATTGCGATTGGTGCTTTCTATGATTAACTGATAGTGGCCAGGCCATAAATTGGTGTAACTGGCCTGGCGCTGGCTGGCATCGGTATAGCGCCAATCGGGGTCAAACCCTTGCAGTTGATAACGATAATGCAATCGGTTTGGGGCGGATAAATCCAGGCCAGCAAATTCTACGCTAAAACCGCGGGCATCAGCTGGCAAGCGAATGGCAGTCGCATTAGCATGTTGCGTCTGACCGTCGATTAAAATGGCACTGGCCCGCACCGCAGGTTGATATTGCCAGGGCCGGAACTGACTGGGATCAATCAGCAGCACTGCATCGCTGCCACCAAATAGCATTAAGCCATCTCGGGTTTTTGAAAAAGAGCGATACCAGTTGGTGCCATAAAACACGCCATCGGCAAGGGTCAGCGGGTATAGCTCAGTAAACGCAGGGGCGTATACATAACGCTGGCTCCAGATGCGGCCCTTGCTATCTTGCAACAAGTTGGCGCCAACACTGTGGTTACTGATCTGACTGCGGTTATTGGCATTGCTTATGCTGGCAGGACGAATAGTCAAGGCATCAGCGCTGCTGTCATCTATAACAAACAAGCCGGTAGTCGTATCCAGCCATAACCGTTGCTGGGCGTCGTAAAGTAGCCCAAGAATGGAAGCAGGCATGGCAACGCTTGTAGCACTGAGCAGAGGCTGCTCAACCTGCAGGGTCGCGGCATTAAGCCGGAACAAGCCATTATCGCCACTGGCCAGCCATAGCTGTTGCTGCTGATCTTCAGCAAAAGCATTAATATAATCAGTGAAAACCTGCTGCCTGGCATCGTATACCCGGCTAAACTGGCCAGTGTCTTGCTGCCATAGCCCAACGCCGCTGCTGGTGCCCAGCCACAAGCGCTGCTGGCTGTCGCTAAAAATTCTGCGTACATTGGCTTGCCAGAAACCCTGCTCGGTGCTGATTAACTGAAAATCCTTGCTGGCCGGAGCTTGCCGGTACAGTTGCGCCGGATTGACGCCAAGCCATAAACTGCCATCGCTGTGTTCCGCCATACTGGTGATCCAGCCATGTTGCAACTGGCCAGGATCGTCAGGCGAGGGCAGGATACGCTGAATGACACCAATTTGTCTGTCTAGTACTTCGATGCCATCGCCGCGACTACCCAGCCAGATCTCACCATTGCTGCGCTCTAAGATGCTGCTGATATTGGCGCTAGCCAATGCAAAAGGGCTATTCTTTGGACTAGTGCGCAGCAAACGGATAGCCGGTTGGCCATTAAAACGCTGAACTCCTCCACCATAGCCGCCAACCCAAAGCTGACCAGCCTGATCTTTGAGTAAGGTGCGCACATCGTTGTGTGCTAAAGAAAAACGATCGGTTATATCAGCGCTAAAATGACCAAGCCACTGCTGGTTGCTTAATTGCAGCCGCGCTATACCATCAAAGCGTGCCAGCCACAGCTCATTCTCTGACACTTGCAGCAGGCTGAAAATGGATGATTCACTTTGCAACCCTTGTCGCTCACTGGCGATATGTTGCATGTGACCTGTATTGAGCTCAAGCCGGTACAGCCCTTGGCTGGCTGTACCAATCCAAATAACACCGTCAGTGCTCTGGCTTAAACTAAGAATTTGCTTTGAGGCCTCTGAGTTTAGCCAGGGCAGCGGTAAATAGCCTACTATTTGCTGCTCATGCTGATAGTAAAATAAACCTTCACTGCCACCAATTAACACCCCTTGCTCTATGGCCAGTAAGGCCCGCACCTGGCTAATAGGGGGGTGTGGCGGCTGGCTTGAAAAAAACTCAACGCTTTGCTGATCCTTAGCCAGCAGCGCTAAACCTTGCCTGCTACCAAGCCAGAGTCCGCCGTTGCTATCTTCAATCAGGGTACGGGCATGTTGCAGTAAGCTTTGTTGCTGCGGGTCAGCAAGTTGTAATACGCTGAATTGCTCAGTGTCCGGACGATAGATAACCACACCACCTGGCGAGGTCAGGAGCCAGATACTGCCATCAGCGCGTTGTATCAAGTCAAAAATAAAATTTCCGGCAATACTGTGCGGGTCTTGTTCATCATGCAGATGCTGGCGAAAGCGATAGCCGTCAAAGCGGATCAAACCCGCTGGCGTGGCTATCCACAGGTAACCTTGTTTATCCTGCATCAGTCGGGTTACTACATTATCGGGAATATCTTCCTCATTACCGATCTGCTGAAATAAACCATAATTAATCGGTAACAACTGAGCTGTTGCACGATCACTGTTGCACAGTAATAGCAGGCAACATATCATTACAAACTTGCGGCACACATCAGGTTGCGACATCAGACGTCTATGGCCTTGTAATGGTGAGGGAAACTGATTAGTGAATACCTCATTAACTTAGTCAAAGAGCTATCTTAAATCAATGTATTAGCTAGAATAATTTTAATCGGTAACAGGGTATTGCTGGCAAAAACGCAGCTGTTGCGGGTACGGGAAAATATCCTCTACCTGACCACTGCGAATAGCATATTGCTTTTGTCGCCAATAAGCGGGATCGGTTAACTCCGGGTGATAATGCAATAGCAGTTGGCGGTACTCGGCTTTGGGGGTGACAAAGGTGGTAATTTGCTCCGGGAACACATCGCCAGGTTCGGCCCAGCAGTTTGCCTGGGCATTAATGGCATCTTCAAAATTATCGTTTTTGGGCAGGGCACGAAAATTCACATCCAGCAGGTACTGCACTTCGTCATAGTCATAAAAAACCACCCTCTGATGGCGGGTCACGCCAAAGTTTTTTAAAAGCATGTCACCGGGGAAAATATTAGCGGCAATCATTTCTTTTAGTGCCAGGCCATAGTCGTTAATAATGGCGGCTTGCTGCTCAGTACTTACCTGCTCCAGATATAAGTTAAGCGGGATCATGCGCCGCTCTATATACAGATGCTTAATAATCACCATATCGTCTTCACATTGCAGCGAGCCACTAATGCTTTGCTCAAGCTCTGCCAGCAGCTCAGGTGTAAAACGCGATCGGGGCAGCGCGACATCTGAGTACTCCAGCGTATCGGCCATCCTGCCCACTCTGTCGTGCTTTTTTACCAGTAAATAACGCGCTTTTACCGTGTCGCGGCCAAAAGCTTTGCTGGGAGCAAAGGTATCGCGGATCACTTTAAACACATAAGGGAAAGAGGGCAGGGTAAACACCATCATCACCATGCCGCGGGTGCCGGGGGCAGCGACAAACTGATCTTTACTGTTGGCTAAATGGCTTAATAACTCGCGGTAAAACTCGGTTTTACCCTGTTTATGCAAGCCGATGCTGGCATAAAGTTCGGCCAGGGTTTTGTGCGGCAGCAGTTCCCGTAAAAAATGCACCAATGCCGATGGCACCGGGCATTGCACCATAAAATAGGCGCGGGAAAAGCCAAAAATAATACTCATATGTTGTGGCTCAGTCAGCAGAGTATCGAGGTATAACCCGGCTCCTTGCTGGTGCAGCATGGGGATAATAAAGGGCTGCTGGCCATCAGGTGTCACCACCCGGCCCACGATATAGGCCGCTTTGTTTCTGAAAAACACCGACTTGAGCATATCAAAGCGAATTTGATGCACCGGGTAGCGGCCATGGGGCGATTGCTTAATAAAGCTTTTAACAATACAGCGTATGTCGTGCTCTAAATGGATAAAGGCGGTATCAAAGGCAAAGTCGGCGACAATCTGCCGGATACTGTGCTTCAGGCCATCCTGTGCCGGAAAATAACTCTGATAAACCGATGAAATTGGTGCCGGTAAATGCTGCTGGTTTAGCGTCGATTCGACAAAAATATTTTGGTTATGGTAATACTTGCGGGCAAATAAGCGGCAAAACACCGAGTTGTAAAAGGTTTCAGCCAACTCGGCCTGTGGGTGAAACAACAGATATTGTAAATACTGTTGTTTTACCTGCTGCCATAACGGCTCGTTTAAACATGCTTTCGGTAGTTGCTCACGCAGCTCGGCGATAGTTTCATTGACCCGGGTATCATAAAACTGAATTCGTTCTGAGCTATCTTGTTGGTAGGCCAGCCAGTCTGCCTGTTCAAACCTTTGTCGGGCACGTGCCGTGACCTGCTGAAACAACCTGAAATGTTTACGAAAACCTTTTAATATAATTTCAGCAATTTGTCGGGCTTGAGCCATGGGCAATCATCTTTTTAAGGGAGTATACAGCCTATATCAAAACAGCTTACTTCGGGATCTTCAGCTGCAGCTTCTCTGGCAATATATATTGCCCAATATTCAACATGGGGGCTAGACCATTTGTAGTAAAACCCTACGCCAATATGTATTTGTTGCTGATAAAAAGGCAGCTCCGCTAGTAAATGGCTGCGATGAGTGGGCGAATGTTTAAAGGCATCCCATGCCTCTTCGGCAGTGCTGTACCCTCCCGCTACTGCCTCTACCTGGTTACCTATAGTACCGCTGTAAAAAGCAGGGAGATTATACCCCAGCATGCGTAAACGCTGATTTGCACCCAGACCACCTATATAATGATTAACAATGCCTGCTTGCGCCATGGCTTTTGCCTTGTCTGCGGCTGCTTGAGCCAGCAAAGGATGACAGAGTAGTGTCGCTCTTTGTTGATCGGCATCCTGCATGATCAGCAACGCAAGTTGCTGGGCAGCTTCGTTCTGACCACAATGGGCAATGTTACTAAGGGTTTTGTCAATCTGCTCACTGCTATTTGCTGTGCTGACTATCTGCGGTGGTGTGATGTCGGTCGGGGCAGGGGCTGCAGATATTGATGCTGAAAAAAACATCAATATGATGATAAAGATCAGCAAGATATATCATCCACAATACAAGGTTAACTTTACGTTAAACTCATAGCAAATCATTGTCAATGCTTAAGCAGGCAACAACAGCTGCCTGCTTAAGTGAAATGATTAGTGACTGATGGCACTAATGCTTTGCGAAACAGGCGGCTGGACATCATCGCCATAGCCAAATACCACGGCCAGCACCAGCACCACTGCTGCTGCAAGCATTAATTTTAACATCAGCGGCAGACAAAAGCGGAACCAGTGGCCATAAGGAATTCCGGCAATACCAATGATACCCATCAAAATGGCATTAGTAGGGATAATCATATTGGAAAAACCATCACCAAACTGGTAAGCCAGTACCGCCACCTGCCGCGGGATTTCCAGCAAGTCGGCCAACGGCACCATCAACGGCATAGTAACAAAGGCCTGGCCACTGCCTGAGGGGATAAAGAAATTCAGCAGCGTCTGAATAATCAGCATACCGACAACGGCGATTTCAGCACCCACATAAGACAGGGGTAATGACATACCATACACCAGCGAGTGCAAAATCTGGCCATCTTCCATTACCAATGAAATACCGCGCGCCACGCCAATCAAAATAGCGGTGGTGGTCAGCTCCATCGCGCCTTCGATAAACTTTTTAGCCGCGACATCTACTTCCAGCCGGCTAATCACTGTGGTCAACAGGCCCCAGGCAATAAAGCTGGCGCCCAGTTCATATAAGTACCAGCCATGAATACGAATGCCATAAGCCACTATGCCAATGGTCGCCAGAAAACTGGCTAAAATCAGTTTATGTTTTAGCGCCAGTTTAGGGTAGTCAACGGCATGTGCATCACCCAGCGGGCAGGGTAAATCTGCCACCATAGAGTTGGCCGGATCTTGTAACACCTTTTTTGAGTAGCTCCAGACATGATGAAAGCCAATCAACACAAAGGGCAGGAAAATTGCGGCGCGCAGTGGCCAGCCAGATAAAATAGGTAATTCTGCAATTTGCTGTGCGATAACCAGCGTAAAAGGGTTAACGGCAGAGATACCATAACCTATACCGTAACCTGCTACTGTCATGCCGACGGCGGTCATCGCATCCAGCCGCATGGCTTTACACAGTGCCACTAAAATCAGTACAAAGGGAATGTATTCGCCCGCCGTGCCAATAAAGCTCGAGGCCATGGCAAAGCAAAATATCACCATAAAAATCAGCATATGTGGCTTTTCGCCAAAACGCTCCAGCATGTGGCCAATTAACGCATCTACCGTGCCGGTGGCGCGGGCAATCGCCAGTACGCCACCTAAAATCATTACAAAAAAGATCACATCCTGGGCGCTGGCAAAGGCACGGGGTATGGCCGTTAATAACTGCCAGGGCGTCATATAGTTTTTATCTTCCAGCAGGGCAAAGGTACCGGGTACCACGGCCAGCCTGCCTGAATCCAATGTTTGCATTTCAAAACTGCCTTGCGGCACCAGCCAGGTGGCAATCATTGCAATGACCATCATGCTGAATAATAGCGTGAGCGTATGTGGAACTTTAAATTTTCCCATAAATAAACCTTGGTGTTGGTGCGCTTGGCGCATCCATTTTTTATGTCAGGAACTTGTGCAAGGAGCCAAGTCTACCTGATGGGATGTGCTTCGACAAATGTTGCTTTACCCCTAAGCTATAAGCGTTTCAACTTGCTCAAGAGCGGCGCTTTGTATAGGCTTGGCGTTTTTTGCTGCGCCGGAGCTTGCTGTGCTGTTATTTCCGCTGACCATTTTTATCAGTGCTGCCTTATTGTTTATGATCCAGCCGCTCCTGGCCAAGCAACTGCTCCCCTATTTTGGTGGTGGCGCCGCAGTCTGGACCGCCTGCATGTTGTTTTTCCAAAGCCTGTTACTGGCCGGCTATGCTTATGCCTACTTACTGAGCCGTTATCTGTCACCGCAGCAACAGCGCTGGTTGCATAGCAGCTTATTGCTACTGGCACTGGCCAGTTTGCCGCTACTGTGGCAGATCCCTGTTGACCCTTCGCCTGAGCGCTCACCGTTATTGGCCATTTTATGGCTATTGCTGCTAAGCATAGGCTTACCGTATTTGCTGCTATCGGCCACCGGGCCTTTATTACAACACTGGTTTGCCGGGCGCTTTGCGCTGCGCTCGCCTTATCGGCTCTATGCATTGTCAAATTTAGGCTCGCTTGGTGGCTTACTGGCGTATCCCTTTGTACTGGAACCTTTTTTAAGCTTAACCGGGCAGCGCCAGTACTGGGTGCTGGGCTTTGTACTCTTTGTTGGTTGCTGTCTATTATTGATGTGGCGTGAGTTAGCACAGTTAGCCCCCGGCTTTAAAGGGCAAAGTGCCAGGTTGCATAAAGGCCACAGTCTGCGCTGGTTGGCGTTGTCGGCCTCGGGTGTGGTGCTGCTGTTGGCAGTGACCCAGCAACTGACGCAAAATGTGCCGCCGGTGCCTTTTTTATGGGTGCTGCCTTTGTGCTTATATTTACTCAGTTACATTATCGTGTTTAATAAACCCGGCTGGTATCAGCGTGGCCTCTGGCTTTATCTGTTTTGTCTGGGGATGGTATTTGCGCTGATGCTGTTTTATTTAGGCGCGCAGTTTAATTTAGTGTCGCAATTACTGCTGTATTTATTGATCTTATTCAGTGGCTGCATGCTGTGCCACGGTGAGCTGGCACGCACTAAGCCCGAGCCGCAGTATTTAACCGGTTTTTATTTGTTGCTGGCTGCCGGCGGTGTGCTGGGCAGTGCTGCGGTGAACTTGCTGGCACCGTTGCTGTTTAGCCAATATTGGGAGTTTTTAGCGGTGCTGCTGGCAATTTATCTGTTGTTGGCCTTTGCCCCGGCAACAGAGCGCCAGGCCAGAGCTGTCTGGCAGCAAGGGCTTTGGTACAGCGGGGCCGCCCTGTTTGCGCTGTGTGTACTGACGCTGGAATGGCAGCTGGGCCAGCATAATGTCTATAGTGCGCGCAATTTTTACGGCAATCTTATCGTGCGTGATGTGACGCTAGATAATCAGTTGCAGCGCCAACTAATAGATGGCACCACCAGTCATGGCGCGCAATTTCTTCAGCTGCCGTTATCGCAAGCAGCGCAAAGTTATTATCGGCCAGGCACAGGTGCGGCACTGGCTATGCAGCATTTTTTGCCAGCATCCTTAAGTCGTGATGTCCGGCAATTACAGCAACGACACATCGGGCTAGTGGGGCTGGGCGCAGGGGCGCTGGCGGTATATGGCCGGCCATCCGATACGCTGGTGTTTTATGAGATAAACCCGCTAGTGATTAAAGTGGCGACCACGTATTTTAGTTATCTGGCAGACAGTGCGGCTAAGGTAGAGATTATTGAGGGCGATGCCAGGTTAACTTTGGCAGCGCAATTACAGCAGCAGGGCAGTGCGAAATTTGATTTGTTAATACTGGATGCTTTTAGTAGCGACAGCATTCCGCAGCATTTACTGACCCAGGAAGCCATGCAGCTGTACTGGCAGCATCTGCAGGAAGATGGCGTGTTAGCGGTGCATGTATCCAATAATTATCTGGACTTGACCAGCTTGCTGCGTAATCAGGCGGCCAGCCTGGGTCATCAGGCTTACTTTATAGACACCGCCGCCGAGGGCATAGCGCCCGCGGCGCAGTGGGTATTGATAACCAGTAACAGCCGCTTTATCCAGCAACCGCAGCTGCAGCAGGGGGTAAACCATTGGCCTTCGGCCTTAAAGCCTGAGGTAAGCTGGAGCGATCAGCGCAGTAATTTATTGCAGGTGTTAAAATAGACAAGCTACTTTCATGTTGAGGTGGCGTGGCGACATTTTGCATTTGTCGCTTGAATAATTGGCTGTGCTGCTCACCGGCAATTGCAAAGCCAGGCTTGTTCTTACCAAGGATATAACGTTTAAAAACATAGCCCCAAGGCATAGCTAACATTGGTAAAACAACCAAAGCAAACGCAAAGACTGTTTCTTAAAGACCCGATCCAACAAGTTCATTCGATCGCCAGAGTGGATACGCCACCAATATTAACCAGAGCACTTTGTACTCTTAGTGAATAAATGTCTAAACATTGTCGGAATATCCATATAAAACAGTTTAAGTTAGTTGTATTGGCCAGCCTAAGGTTTGGCTTTGCGCCGCGCTATAAGCCGCATGGTTTAAGCGAAAAAAGGAAAAAGCAAAACCAAATATTGGCAATCATAATCAAAAGTTTTATGGCAATCCTGGCAAATGCAGGCGTGCCATGCCACCAGTACAAGTAACCGATGACGACCCACTGAACCGCAAGCCACAACACCGAAAGGAACAAAACATCTTTATGGCACTCCGTTTCAGGCAGTGTGTAATACAAATACCACCAAATAAGCACGGCGCCCGTAGACAAAAAAACCAGCGCTATGCAAGAAAGCAAATTACGCCACTGTGGGTAATCTGTGCTTAATAACCTTGAACTAATGTTATCAGCCATTAATTTTCTTTCCGTAAAAAAGAGCAAGCGCATGGCCTAATGCTCCCAATACAGCAGCATAGTACTTTATATATATTTTGTATTCTTCCCATTGGCCATAGGGTGTTTGTATATCTTCAAATATCCCTATGACTCCCAAAATTCCGAAAAAGACAACGGGCACTTGCAGATAGTTGCTGCTCCA
>NZ_DAINOE010000075.1:0-16134 GCF_036735525.1 Arsukibacterium sp.
GAACCTGGCGAAGTCGGTTACGGTGGAGTAAGCTGCACCAAAACTTAGCAAAGGGCCATTAGGCCCTTTTTTATTGGTGCAAGCTTAATCATTGAATTTTAATGCTAATGTAATCTTACTGACACATCTCGCCCTGCTTTGGATCAGCTTTTTATGGTCAGACTATTGACGGCTGAAATTTAATCATCTACCTTTTGTAAGCGCTTACATTTTAATGTTGCAGATACCTTTATGGTGTTAGTGAATCAGTCAGCAGGTAGCAAAGACCCAGGGGATGAATAATAAAATGAAACAACTATCAACGTTAACCGCCTTGCTTATGGCGGCAGGCCTCGCCGGATGCGGTGGTGATGTTGCCACTAACTCCGATTTTACGGCGGTTGATCCAACCCAGCCTGTCAGTGACTGGCAGCTGGTGTGGAGCGATGAGTTTGAAGGCACCACTATCGACAGGCGTAAATGGACGCTGGAAGTCAATTGTCGGGGTGGCGGTAATCAGGAGCAGCAATGCTATACCGATAACCCGGAGAACGCTTACGTCTCTAATGGCACTTTAAAAATAGTGGCTCTGCCGGCTGAAGATGGTGCGCCGCTGCCTTACACCTCCGCCCGGCTGAACACCAAGTATCAGGGTGACTGGAAATATGGTCGCTTTGAAATTCGCGCCAAAATGCCGCAAGGTCAGGGCAGCTGGCCAGCGGTTTGGATGCTGCCAACGGATGAAGTGTACGGTGGCTGGCCTAAATCGGGCGAAATCGACATTATGGAAGCGGTAAACCTGAAAACCGTGGACGAAGAGGGTAATGCAGAGTCCAAGATATATGGCACTTTACACTATGGCCGCGACTGGCCAAACAATGTAAATAGTGGGAAATCCTATACCCTGCCTAATGGCGCCAATCCGGCTGATGGCTTTCATACCTACGCTATGGAGTGGCAAGAAGGTGAATTCCGCTGGTATGTCGATGGCTACCTGTATCAAACACAAATGGCGTCACAGGTGCGTTTTAACAGCCGGGGCGAAGCCATTGGCCTGAGGCACCGCGGCTGGTTTGCCGAATACTTTAATATTATTACCGGTAACCTGGAAACCCAGTGGAATAATGCGCCCTTTGATCAACGCTTTCATTTATTGCTGAATTTAGCGGTAGGCGGCAATTGGCCGGAAAATGTTAATAATGGCGGTATTGATGCCGAGGCCTTTGCCAATGGCCAGGTGTTGGAAGTGGAATATGTTCGGGTGTACCAGTGTAATGCCAATCCGTTAACCGGCAAAGGCTGTGAAACCATTCGTGCTGGCTATAAAGATGAAGAGACTCTGGTTACCGGTTTAGCGCCTATCCCATCTCCCCCCTCTAGCGGTGTGGCGCAAAACCTGACCATTTTTGATGGCACCCCTAATCCAAACTGGCCAGCCTGGGATTGTTGTGGTGGCTCTACCCCTGCCTTAGTTGAAGATGCCGATCGTGGCACTGTGTTTGAGTTTTTAGTAGGGCCGCAACCTACGGTAAATGGCTTTATCAGCCGCTCAGCCTTTATTACCCCACCCGGCGTTGCCAGCCCGTTTGATGCGTCGCCGTTAATTGAAAATGGCAGTATCAGCTTTGATATGCAGGTAGTATCTGCGCCTTCAAACCCTGCTTCTGTCTGGTTATTTAAGGTAGAAAGTAACGAAAACACCACCTTCGTAGAGCTGCCTATTACCGCCAGCAGTGAAGGTGTGGCGCCGGTAACCGGGCAATGGCAAAGCTATACCTTCCCGCTGCAAATGTTATCAGATGCCGGCTTAGATTTATCCGCTATAGACGTAGTGATGATTTTCCCGGCCTGGGATACCGGCAATGGTGCCGTGTACCGGGTCGATAATGTCAAAATTGCCGCGCCAGCATCGGCCTCGCCTGAGTTGGTGATCTTTACTGATGGCCAAAACCCGGATTGGCCAATGTGGGATTGCTGTGGTGGTAGTACCCCGATTGAAGTAATGGATGATGAACAACACGGTGTAGTGGCGGAGTTCAGCGTTGGCGCTGCGCCAACAGTAATGGGATTTAATAACCGCTCTCCACTGGGATCGGGTGAAGCCTTTGATGCTGCCGCCCTGTTAAGCGAAGGGGTAGTGCAGTTTGAAGTCAAAGTAGTGAGCTCACCGGCAAACCCGGACTCCAGCTGGTTATTTAAAATTGAAGCAGCTGGCGGTGATTCAGCAGTGGAGCTACCACTGAGTGCGGGTAATGCTGGCCAGGCACCGGTTACCGGACAGTGGGCCACCTACACCTTTAGCATACAAAGCCTGTTTGATGCTGGACTGGATATCAGTGCTATTGATGTGCTGATGGTCTTCCCTGCATGGGGTACTGGCGAGGGTGCGGTGTACCGTATGGACAATGTGCGGATCTTCAACCCTAATGCCACCGGTGATGGCAGCCTGAGTTTGTTCCGTGACAACATAAACCCAGACTGGACACTGTGGGATTGTTGTGCCGGTAGCACGCCACAAGTGGTTGATGTCGGTGCGCCCTATGGCAATGTAGCGCAGTTTGAAATTTTGGGCTGGCCAGAGACCGTATTGGGCTTTTTAGCCAAAGAAGGTGTGTCTTTTGATGCCAGCGCGTTGTTAGCCAACGGCAGTGTCAGCTTTGATATGCGGGTCGTTTCGCCGCCGGCTAACCCTGCTAGCAGCTGGTTATTTAAAATTGAATCGGCTGGCGCCGCAACTGCTGTCGAGTTGCCATTGGCGGCCGGTAATGGTGGTCAGGCGCCGGTGACCGGAGAATGGCAGCGCTATAGCTTCCCACTGCAAACCCTGTTTGATGCCGGTTTAGACATCAGTGACATCACAGTGTTAATGGTATTCCCAGCCTGGGGTACCGGCCAGGGTGCCGTATACCAGATTGATAATGCGCAAATCGCCAATAACTAACACTGCGATAAGAGTAGGATAATTATGAAAGCATTTAAGTTTACAAAAAATAGACTGGCCAGCGCAGTGTCTCTGGTATTGGGTGCCGGGCTGATATTGCCACTACATGCGCAGCAGCAGGAAGAAACAACCGCTGCTGAGCCTGAAGTTGAAATTATTCAGGTGAAAGGTATTCGCGGCAGTTTAGCGCGTTCCATGGACGTTAAGCGTGAAAGCTCAGGGGTAGTAGATGCTATCTCTGCCGAAGAAATGGGTAAGTTCCCTGACACTAACCTGGCCGAATCGCTACAACGTATTACCGGGGTGTCGGTAAGCCGGGTCAATGGTGAAGGTAGTCAAATTACCGTGCGCGGTTTTGGGCCGGAATTTAACCTGATTACCTTAAATGGTCGGCAAATGCCGGGTACCGGCTTTACCCGTTCTTTTAACATGGAAAATCTTTCTTCAGAAGGCGTTAGCGCGCTGGAAGTTTATAAAACCGCTAGGGCAGAAAACCCCAGCGGAGGCTTGGGTGCTACGGTAAATATTGTGACGGCTAAGCCGCTGTCCAGCCCTGGTCAGCGTTTATCTGTCATGGGTAAGGCGGTGCATGATAGTTCTAATGAAGCGGGTGAAGACGTCACCCCTGAATTTGCTGCGGTGTACAGTAACACCTTTGCCGATGATCGCTTTGGGGTGGCATTTTCATTTTCCCAGGCACGGCGCGATTTTCAAATTCAGCAAGCTAATGTGCAAGGTTGGCAGGCCAATGTGCCGTTACCTGTTTTAGATGCTCAAAATGTGATAGATCGCAGGCCATTAGGGGCTGATGGTTTACCTACGGGCAATTACTTCTTTCCAAAAGATATGAACTATGAAATCGCTGATTTTCAGCGGGAAAGAACCAATGGTCAGTTAACGCTGCAATATGCGCCTACCGATGATTTAACCTTTACGCTAGATTATACGGCTAGCCGCGCTGTTGTTGGCTCGCAAAGTATTGGCTGGGGTATTTGGAATAACTTTGGTGCCAATATTAATGCCTATGAGTTAGATGAGCGCGGTACGGCTATTTTTGCCGATATCAGTGGCGATGACGGCTCCTTTACCGCGGGTAAAGGCACGACAGAGGTGAAAGCGGCTTCTATCGGTTTTAATATGGCATGGCAGCTGACCGACAATTGGCAGATTAGCTTCGACGCGCACGACTCTAACAATAAACCAGATAATGGTGCCGACAAAGGCAGCGGTAACACTGGTCAAATTATCTTAGGTTCGGATCAACTGATTACCAAAATCTACGATTATCGTACCGGCGACATCCCACAAGCTTATATTCTTTGGCGTAACGGCACCAATGAGCTGAGCCCAAGTGAAATTGACTCTAACTTTAGTCAGTTCTTCCACTCGCCGGGTGAGTCAGAAGTGCAGCAGTTCCAGCTTGATAGCACCTGGTATAACACGGTGTTTAAGATTCCGCTGGTATCATTAAAAGGCGGCGTTGCCCGTACCGATCAAACCATGGGAGGCACTAATGCCTGGAGTGGTTTACGGGGTGGTCCGGGTTTTAACCCCAGCTTTACCTTTATTCTGCCAGATAGCATGTTTACCCGAAGAAATACCGGTAATTTCCTTGATCAATTCGCAGGTGGCGGCAATGGTTTAATTTCAAACTATTATTACACCTATAGTTATGACGAAGCCGTGGCGCGGCAAACGGCGTACTTAACCGAAGATTTGCTCGGATCAAATGCTTACTTACCTGATCCTTATAATCCTTATGGTACTGTCGGTCAAAGCTCAGTAAATGAAGTCACTAACAGCCTTTACCTGCAATCAGCCTGGGAATTTGATGTCGCCGATTTCCCGGTACAGCTGAATGTTGGGCTAAGATACGAACAAACCGATGTCACCAGCTCAGTGCGACAAGATGTTGAAAAACAAGTGAATTGGGTAAGCCCGTCTGAGTGGATTATGGAGTATGAAGGGGGAGATATTAATTTCCTGACCTTGACCGGCTCGCATAATATGCTGCTACCTATGATGGATTTACGGGTAGATTTAACTGACGATTTAGTTAGCCGCTTCTCTTATGGTAAAACCATTGCCAGGGCGCCGCTGGGTGCTTTAGGTGGTGGCCGTAGTTTAAGTGGTAGCCCAAAGCCAGGAGCACGTAGTGGCGGCCAGGGCAATCCAAATTTACAACCGTTTGAGTCAACTAACTTAGACCTGAGTTTAGAGTATTATTATGCGCCGGGTAGTTACGCCGCTATTGGTTATTTCCATAAAAGCGTAGACAACTTTATTGCTAATACCATTACTGATATTACTATCGACGGCTTACATGATATTTTAAACGGCCCGCGCTATCAGCAAGCAGTAGCAGATTTAGTTGCAAACGGCGAGCAAGCGACCGATACCGCTATTTATAATCAAATGCTGGCCAATGGCCATGGCGATGCCAGTGGTAAGATTGAACCCAGCAGTGCAGACCCATTAATTGTTTGGAGTATTTCGCAACCGCAAAACAGTGAAACCAAAAAGGTACAGGGTATCGAGGCGGCGTGGCAGCATATGATAGGCGATACCGGTTTTGGTTTTGGTATCAACGGTACCTTGGTTGATGGCGATGTCGAGTTTGACGTAGACAGCTTAACTCAACAATCACCGTTGGTGGGGTTAAGTAACTCAGCGAATTTACAGTTGTTTTATGAACAATTTGGTTGGTCTATTAAGTTAACTTACGCTTGGCGCGATAGTTACTTATTAGGGGTTGGCCAGGGTCAAGGCTCGTCAGATGCCCCACCACAATTTGCTAAAGCTTATGCACAGTGGGATCTGAGTATCAACAAAGATATTACTGACAACTTTACGGTATTTTTTGAAGGTATTAACCTGACTAACGAAACCGAACAAGGTTATGGCCGCTACGAGGAGCAGTTCTTATTCGCCCGCCAGTATGGCCCACGGTATATCTTAGGCGCGCGTTACCGCTTCTAACCCCAAGTTAGTTGTCACCCTCCCAGTGAGTGCCCGCATGCGGGCACTTTTTTTTGGGCTTATTTAGACGTTTGTATCGCAGCGTATCGACCGACGTTATCGCAGGTCTTGCGGGGCTGGGTGGCTGGTGTGCTTAACGGCAGGGATGCCGCAAAGACTGAAGGGGCACTGGGATCTGATCCTTAAAGGCCGTGAAGTAAGTATCTGCAGCCAGCCGGCCATAAGCCAAAGCGTCATCATGCCATCTGTCAGTCCGCTTTTGTTTGCTGCCAGTCGCAACGTTAGGGCGTGTTGACGTTTGCTGGTTAGATTTTGTTCGGCCCTAGTCAAAACAGAATAAAAAAGGGCGCCCGCTGGCGCCCTGACTGAGTTACTTGGCTGTAGTTTACTGACAGGCCAGTGCGCTGCTTTGCGCCGCTGAGCTGATGCGGGCATCGGCCAGGCTCAGGTTAAGTACCCCGCTGCTTTCAATGGTCAACACACTAAATACCTGCGCCAGATTTAAGCCCTGCTGTTGCAGGCAGCTCAGGCTGATATGCAGTGTCTGCCACTCGCCCTCAGCCATGGCCGTCAGCGCGGGGGCGATGTTCTGACTGGCTTTACAGTCAGTACCACATTCCAGTCCCAATAGTACCCTTTCAGGAACAGGTCCACGGCGTTTCAGTTGCACCGCTAACTGGCTATCGGCACCGGCAAAGGCCCGCAGATCGCGTGGGAAGGGGCTGATAAAGCTGAATGCGGCCGCCGCGCTGCCATCAAACACAAAGCGGCGGGCATCTTCCTGCACCTGGTTATCAAAGGTACGGCTGCTAATGGCAGCTAACTGCTGTACGCTGCTGGTCACCATCTCGCTGTCGTTGCCACTGCGTAGCTGCAATAACCAGGGAGAGCGCGGCGCGCGTTCAAAGATCACCAGCTCAGACGGGCCAGTTAACTCACCGCTGTCTTCTGATAAGGGGCTTGGCAGCAGCTCAGGCTGGCCATAGCGCAAGCCAAAGCCATAGGGCAGTAGTGGCTGATAATCACTATCACCACGGTTTACTGCGGTTTGTGTCGGGCTGGCCGGCCAGGAAAAGGTTAACTTGCCATGAAAGTCATACTGTACGCTGCCATCGGCACCGGCCAAAATCACATCGGCCACCCCTTCGCCCTCGCTGCCCGGTAGCCAGACCGCGACAAAGGCATCGGACGCATTCAGCTCAGCATTCACCCACAGCGGCCGGCCGCTGATAAACAGTGATACTACGGGTATGCCCTGCGCTTTTAGCTGTTGCAGTAAGGCCAGATCAGTCTTGTGGCCGCGTTGGTACTCCAGATTATCCAAATCGCCATTGCCCTCGGCATAGGGCTCCTCGCCAAAGACGACGATGGCGACATCTGGCCGCTGGCTAAAGCTGCCATCGGCAGATAATTCCACACTGCCACCGGCTGCAGTTACCTGGCGCTCAATACCGGCATAAATCGAGCTGCCGCCCGGGAAATCGGCATTGGTATTGCCGGTGCCCTGCCAACTGATGGTCCAGCCACCGGATTGCTGACCAATATTGTCAGCGCCCGGCCCGGTGACTAAGATGCGCTGGGTCGGACTAAGGGGTAACAGGTTTTGCTGATTTTTTAGTAATACCAGTGACTGGCGCACCGCATCACGCGCTATAGCGCGGTGCTCAGCAGCGCCAATCAATTCGGTACGGCCAGCCAGTGGCCGATTTGCCGGACTGGGTTTAGCAAACAGGCCGGCACGTTTTTTTACCCGTAACACACGGCGCACCGCATCATCTATGCGCGCCATGCTGATCTCCCCCGCTTCTACCTGCGCAATCAGGTTGTAGTACAGCGGTTTCCAGGCGGCAGTCGGCACCATATAGACATCCAGGCCGGCATTGGCTGCTTGCGGGCAGTTATCGTTAGTACAGCCCGGAATTTGGCCGTGGCCATTCCAGTCGCCAACAATAAAGCCGTCAAAGCCCATGCGGTTTTTCAGCACATCGGTCAGTAAGTACTTATCGCCATGAATTTTACTGCCATTCCAGCTGTTAAAAGAGGCCATTACCGTTTGCGCGCCGGCCTGCAAGCCGCCGACATAGCCCTGAGCATGGATACGATACAGCTCTTCTTCACTGACTTGGGTATTGCCCTGATCGACACCGCCGGTGGTACCGCCATCGCCAACAAAGTGCTTAACGGTACTGATCACCCGCCGGTCACTTAAAAAATCTGCGTCGGCAGCGCCTTGCAAGCCCCGCACTATGGCGGCGGCATAACTGCGCACTATGTCTGGATCTTCTGAGTAGCCCTCGTAAGTGCGGCCCCAGCGATCATCACGCACTACCGCGACCGTGGGGGCAAACACCCAATCGATGCCGGTGGCCATCACTTCACGGGCGGTGGCTTCGGCGATGTGCTCGATTAATACCGGGTTATTAGCGGCACCCAGGCCGATATTGTGCGGAAAAATGGTGGCGCCAATCACATTGTTATGGCCATGCACCGCATCGGTACCCCACATAGTAGGAATGCGGCTGCCATCCAGGCTGTCGTCTATCGATGCCTGATACATTGCCTCAGCCAGCGCTATCCAGTCGGCCGGTGTCGCGTATTTATCATCATTGGGAAAGGCACCGCCGCCATTTAAATAAGAGCCAAAGCCATACTTGCGCATATCCTCAACAGTGATGTCGCGGATTTCCGGCTGGATCATCTGGGCAATTTTTTGGGGCAACGTCATGCTCGCCATTACATCGCTAATGGCTTGCTCCATTGCTGGATCTTGGGCAACAGGAATATTCAACTGCGGCCAAAGTGTGATATCGGTTGCCGGCGCGGCTGAGCTGGCGCTCTCCGTGGGGGCCGGTTGGCTGCAGCCTGCCAGCATCATGCTGGCGGTGAATGACAGCGATAACGCAGTAAGAGTAAATCGGGTGGTCATCATGGTTATTCCTTAGTAGTGGCAACAGCACCTGGCTTGCAACCATTAAGTCCGTAAAACGCAATGTAGATGTAGCACAGTAAAGGCAGTACAAAGGCCAGCTGTACGCCAATCTTATCGGCCAGCATGCCCTGCAACACGGGCAGAATAGCCCCGCCTACTATGGCCAGACACAAAATACCTGAGCCCTGACTGGTGTATTGTTTTAAGCCATGAATCGCCAGGCTGAAAATGGTGGGAAACATAATAGAATTACACAAGCCGACCAGCAATAAAGACCACATGGCTAATTTGCCCGAGGATAAAATAGTTATCGCCAGTAATAACACCGCCATGACTGCATTAAAGGCCAGTACCTTACCCGGATTCAGTTTTTGCATTACTACGGCGCCGACAAAGCGGCCAAACATGGCACCGCCAAAGTACCAGGCAATATAGTGTGAGGCGGCGGCGGTGGTCATGCCGCCAATCTCTGGCATCGACAAATAAATCGCCAAAAAGCTGCCAATGCCCACTTCGGCGCCGACATAGACAAAAATACCCAGCGCGCCCAGCACCAGATGGCGCTGTTTCCAGGCTTCACCGCCCAGTGGCAAGGCTGCTGTAGGGTCTTTTTTACCCATCGCCGGCAGTTTTAACCAGGCAAAGATAATGGCCATCAAAATAAGGCTGGCCGCCAGAATTAAATAAGGCAGTTGTACTGTTGATTCAGTGACCGCGCCGGGTACTGGCTCGGGCGCGTCCATGCCGCCAAAAATCAACCAGGCACCAAAAAAGGGTGCCAGTGTGGTGCCCAGTGAATTAAACGCCTGAGTCATGGTTAAGCGGCTGGAGGCGGTTTCTGGTTTACCCATCACGCTGACATAAGGGTTAGCGGCAACCTGCAAAATAGTAATGCCTGAGGCCAGAATAAAGAGCGCGAATAAAAACATGCCGTACACATGCATGGCGGCCGCCGGTAAAAATAACAGACAGCCGGCACCGGCGATTAGCAGGCCGGTCACGATACCGGCTTTATAGCCAATACGACTCACCAGCATGCCCGCAGGCACCGACACAATAAAATAGGCGCCAAAAAAACAAAACTGGATCAGCATGGCCTGGGTGTAGCTCAGGTCAAACAACAGTTTTAAGTAGGGGATTAGGATGTCATTCAGACAGGTAATAAAGCCCCAGATAAAAAATAATGAGGTCAGCGCCGTCAGCGCAAAGCGGTAATTCTGGCCGGGTTGGCCAGTGGCGCCAGTGACGGCGGTATCTGTAGAAAGTGGTGTTGCTGTCATAGTTCCCCCTAACAGCCTAAGGTTTTTATTGACGCCTGCTCAGACGCCGACTAGTATAATGTAAGCGCTTTCATTTATAGCATACTCACCGCTGATGGCAATGTTTTTTCCGCCAATAGTGGTGTAAATAAAGGCAGAACCGCAGAGCAATGAATAAGATCACTATAGCACCTGACTCGCCGATCATGGCCAAAGACTTTGTGTTTGGCGTGGCCACTGCCGCCTTTCAGATAGAAGGTGCGGCCGACTTACGCGAGCCTTGTATCTGGGATACCTTTTGCGCCGAGCCGGGCCGCATTAAAGATGGCTCGAATGGCCTGGAAGCCTGCGATCATCTGCACCGCTGGCAACAGGATGTGGAGTTGATTGCCGGTTTAGGTGTTGATGCCTACCGTTTATCTGTGTCCTGGGGGCGGGTCATGTACCGGGATGGAAGTGTCAATCAGGCTGGGCTGGATTTTTATATTCAGCTACTGAATGCCTTAAAGGCGCGCGGCATTAAAGCCTTTGTTACGCTGTATCACTGGGATTTGCCGCAATATTTGCAAGATGAGGGCGGTTGGTTAAACCGCATTACCGCCTATAAGTTTGCCCGCTATGCCGAGGTGATCAGCCAGGCGTTTGGCGACAGAGTTTATAGTTACGCCACCTTAAATGAGCCTTTTTGCAGTGCCTATTTAGGCAACGAAGCGGGCATTCATGCCCCCGGCGTGCAAAACCGCCAGTGGGGTCGGCAGGTAGCACATCACTTATTACTGGCGCATGGTCTGGCGCTGCAGGTATTGCGAAAAAACGCACCAGGTGCCAAAAATGGCATAGTGCTGAACTTCAGCCCTTGTCATGCCGCCAGCGACAGTGCGGCTGATCAGCGAGCGGCTGACATGGCTAACCAATACCACAACCATTGGTATATTCAGCCTTTATTTGAAGGCCGTTACCCTGATTTATTACAACAACTGCCCGCGGCTGAGTCGCCCACCATCGCGCCAGGTGATATGGAGATTATTGCCACGCCGCTGGATTTTCTGGGGGTAAATTATTACACCCGCACCGTGTATCGCGCCAACAGTAAAGGCTGGTTTAGTGATGTGCCGCCGACAGCGCCGCCGCTGACCGATATGGGCTGGGAAATCTATCCGCAGGGTTTAACCGATATCTTGCTGGAATTAAAGCAGCGTTATCCGTTGCCGCCGATTTATATCACAGAAAATGGCGCGGCTTTTCCTGATCAACTGGCACAGGGGCAGATCTGTGACGATGCGCGGGTGGCCTATTATCAGCAGCATTTGCAGGCAACCGCCGAGGCAATCACTGCCGGGGTTCCAGTAAAAGGCTATTTTGCCTGGAGTCTGCTGGATAATTTTGAGTGGGCCGAGGGTTATGCCAAGCGTTTTGGTATAGTCTATGTGGATTATCAGACACAGCAGCGCACACTGAAGCACAGTGCTATCGCCCTGCGTGAGCTATTTGCCAGCCGGCGTTAAGCCGCTGGGGGTGACAGGAGTCAGTATGCTGAGCAAACGTGAAAAGGTGGCTTACGGTTTAGGCGATACTGCCAGTAATATTATTTTTCAAACTGTGATGCTGTTTCTGACATTTTTTTATACCGATATTTTTGGTATTTCGCCGGCCATTGTCGGCACTATGTTTTTACTGGTACGGCTGATTGACGCTGTCACCGATCCCTTGATGGGCGCGCTGGCCGATAACACCCATAGCCGTTACGGCCAGTACCGGCCTTATTTGTTGTGGCTGGCGCTGCCCTTTGCTTTTTGCAGTGTGCTGGCCTTTACCACCCCGGAGTTTTCTGACACTGGCAAGGTGTGGTACGCCTTTACTACTTACACCTTACTGATGCTGGCGTACACGGCCATTAACATTCCTTATTCGGCGTTGGGCGGCGTATTAACCGCTAATCCAAACGAGCGGGTGTCGGTGCAAAGCTACCGTTTTGTGTTCGGTATGCTGGGCGGTTTAATTGTCACCGCCTGCACCCTGCCGCTGGTGCAGTTTTTTGGTCAGGGCGATCAGGCCAAAGGCTATCAGTGGACCATAGCGGCGATGAGCTTGTTGGGTTTAATGCTGTTTTTACTGTGCTTTGCCGGCACTAAAGAGCGGGTGCAGGCACCGGCCGGGCAAAAGCTCACGTTAAAAAGCAGTCTGCAGACCCTGTGGCACAATGATCAGTGGCGGGTGCTCTGTGTTGCCGCGCTGTTATTGCTAACCGGTATGGTGCTGCGTAATACGCTGGCCATTTATTATGTTAAGTATTATCTGGCGCGGGAGGATCTGATCAGTAGCTTTATGACACTGGGCATGATTGGCAATATTGCCGGGGTCGCTTTAGCGTCTTATCTGGCCTCTAAGGTAGACAAAGTGAAAGCCTACATCGGCTTGCAGCTTATTGCCGCTGTGCTCTGTGCGCTGGGCTTTTTTATCAGACCAGAGCAATTATATTTAGCGTTTGCGCTGCACTTTTTCTGGTGTTTCTTCCTGCAAATGGCCACCCCCTTGCTGTGGGCGAAAATGGCCGATACCGTTGATTACGGCCATGTTAAAACCGGCTTACGGGTCACCGGCCTGGTATATTCGTCCATTGTGTTTTTTATTAAGTTGGGGCTGGCCATTGGTGGTGCGCTGGCCGGCTGGTTACTGGCCTGGTATGGCTATCAGGCCGGGCAAGTACAAAGCGCTGACACCCTTAACGGCTTGCTGCTGAGCTTTACGCTATGGCCGGCGCTGTGCTCGGTGTTGGTCGCTGTGGTAATGACCCGCTACCGTTTAACTAATCAGCGGGTGCAGCAAGTGTCGGCGCAGTTGGCATCAAAGGACTAGTCAGTATTGGCCAGGGTAATGTCAGCAACTAGTGCCGTGTTTTGTGCTGGCATGCTAAGCTTGCAGCCTGAACGCTTGGGGCTTTGTTTAACAGGATAGTCATGGCAACGATTTATGAAGTGTCGAAGCTGGCTGGTGTGTCGCTGGCCACCGTATCGCGGGTAATGAATAACAATACGCCGGTGCGAGAGTCTACCCGTAATAAAGTGCTGGCCGCCATGGCACAGCTGGATTACCGGCCCAATTCCATTGCCCAGTCGTTAGCCTCTAACCGCTCCAATAGCATCGGTATTTTGGTATCAGAATTACACGGCCCTTTTTATGGTGCCATGTTAACCGGCATTGAAGCGGAATTCCGCGCGGCAGGTAAGCACGTGATTATTGCCGCCGGCCACAGTGAACGCGCCACAGAGCAAGATGGCATTGAGTTTTTGCTCAGCCGTAACTGCGATGCGTTAATTTTGCATGTGGAAGCAGTAACAGATCAGTATTTGCTGGAGTTGTCGAAACAAGAGGTGCCCTTTGTGCTGTTAAACCGGCATATAGCGGCGCTGGCCGAACGTTGTATCAGCCTGGATAACGAGTTGGGTGGCTATTTGGCGGCCCATTATTTATTGCAGCAAGGCCATCGGCATATTGCGTATATAGCTGGCCCTATGTGGAAAACCGATGCCCGTGATCGCTTTGCAGGCCATCAGCGGGCGCTGGCAGAGTATCAACTTACGGCGGATAGCGAGCTGTTTTATGAAGGGGACTTTCGGGAAACTGGCGGCAGCAAAGGCTTACAATGGTTATTGGATAGTGGCCGGCCCTTTAGTGCTGTGGTTTGTGGCAATGATGAAATGGCCTCGGGGGCGCTGACGGCTGCCCGCGAGCTAGGTTATGAAGTGCCGGCTGATTTTTCGGTTATCGGCTTTGATAACGTTAATTTTGCCTATTACACCTACCCCAAATTATCGACCATTGACTACCCGATCAGTGCTATGGGGCAGATGGCAGCACGGTGGGTACTGCGCCAGGTGTATCAGCACAGCAGCATTGACGTGCAGCAAGTATTTGACCCGCATTTGATTTGTCGTGATTCTGTCGCCGAAGCCTCTATCACCTGAGCAACACCGGTTTACACTGGCCGTTTCACTGGCAACTGGCTGCCAGCCACTCGCCGCTTTGCTGCATGGTCATTTGCTCGGTTTTGCCGTTAATCTCAGTATTAAAGCTGGCCTTACCCTGATACGCCTTGCGGCTGCTGAAGGTCAGCTCACCACTGCCACTGGTGGGCGGTTGCGAGTCGCACTGAAAAGTAAACTGGTAGCTGTTCTGGCCGCGGGCACTGATCTGTTGCTGGCAGCCGTCTTGCTGCGGCAGCACACCCTGACGGATGTCTTCTTCGGTCAGACAGACGTCGACCGTGGCCCCTATACCATCAAAGGACATGCCCTGTGCCGCCATCATTTGCTGCATCATCTGGCGCTGCGACTCGGGTAACGCCGCTAACTGGCGTTGCATCTCCTGCATCGCCCGTTCCATTTCGCCGCTGGCGCTTTGAATACTCATGCTGTGTCGCCATAAGCCGGGTTCAATGTTTAAGCTGATGCTCTCGGCTTGTATGGTTAATGTGGTGAGGGCGGTTATCCCTATTAATGCGGTTTTCATAATTGCTCCTTGTGGGGTGTTCACCGCTACAAGGGTAGTTGCTAACCATCGGTTTAGCCAGTTAAGTTAATAGGCAAAGATGTCTCATCCAGTTCGGTATAACAACGGATTTTACGATCGGCAATGGCAAATTTAGCGTCTGTCCATTCATGCTCTGCCGGTATGGCGACAACCGTCATGCCGGCGGCTTTGGCAGCACTGATACCGGCAAAGGAGTCTTCAAACACCAGACAATGCTGGGGGGCCACGCCCAACTTTTTGGCGGCTAACAGGTAAATGTCCGGTGCCGGTTTGCCGTGCTGCACCAGTTCCAGATGGCATTGGGCGGAAAAATAGTGGCCAATGCCTAAGCGGGTTAAGGTGGTATCAAGCAGGATTTTTGGTGAGTTAGTAGCGACTGCCAGTGCCAGCTGCTGCTGTTGCAACTGTGCCAGCAGTGGCAGTAAGCCAGTTTTAGGCAGGCCTGCAGTGCTAATGCCGTGCGCCACAAAGTTAATGATTTGCTGGTGTACCTGCGCCGGGCTGAGCGCTGGCCACGGCTGATGCTGATACCAGTGCGCAATCACTGCTGCTGTGGTCAGGCCGGTACTTTGTAGCCGGGGTTCACGGCCAAAATCAACGCCCAGTCCACCTAAAATCTGTTGCTCGGCCTGATGCCATAGGGGTTCTGAATCAATCAGTACGCCATCCATATCAAAAATAACGGCTTTAAACATTGTGGTTCCTGGGTTTATTTCGGAGAATCTATACTCTGGCTTTGAAAATATGGCCGCGCCTAATCCAACAATCTTTGCGGGGCATCCATGTCTTCATGCAGCACACGAATAACGAGTACCTCCGCCTTAACAACTTGATAAAAAACCGCATGATGTTCGACCTGCAATCTGCGATAACCAGTAATAACATGATCATAGTTCGTGCCGAGTGCCGGAAAACGCATCAGCTGTTTCATTGCAGTTTCCATCTTGTCTAAGTACTTATCCGCCTGCTCAGCACCCCAGGCTTCACAGCTATACACCCATATTCCGATGAGGTCCGATTCTGCCTTAGGCGTAATCTGCAGTTTGAACACTAATTAGCTACCTTCATTTGCTTTCGGCCAGCTGCCTTAATGGCTGCTAAATCCAGCGGCTTAGGTTTGCCGCTGGATTCCCCCTCATGCAGGGCTTGTCTCAAGCTGGCAAGACGTTCTTTAGCTTGCTGGTCCCTGCGGATGAGATCGCGGATATATTCACTATCATTACCAAAGTGGCCGCTTTCAATTTGGGCTTTTACCCAATTATCTTGCTGTTCAGTCAGTGTAATGGTTTTGCGGTGCATGCTCATTGCTGCTGCTCCTAAGGCAAATCAAGTATGATAATATCATACTATTCTTTTGCGCCGAATCAATGGTCCATTGCTTGTGGCAATGAAAGCCTCAACGTTATGCGCCTATCTACCCTAATAACACTGCGTGATGGATGGATCAAGCTTCACTACTCTGAGTGAAACGCCCTGTGCGGAGCCGCCCGGGCCGACGCTTCGGTGCAGGGTGTTGT
>NZ_DAINOE010000076.1:0-15663 GCF_036735525.1 Arsukibacterium sp.
GTCGTAGCTTAGCCCCAACTGTTGCATCATCTCAAGCACCTGATAAAAATGGTGCAACTCTTCTTTAATCAGCAACACCATTTTATCAATTAAATCCTGACCATAAGCGGATTGCGCTTTGGGAAGCATCGACTTTTTCAGCTTAACCTCACCCAGTGCTCGCCAATCGCCTTGCTGGCGGTAAGTATAATCTTCATACGGCTTAAGCCACTGTAATAACGCCTCAGCACTGTGCTCATCGACCGCATAACGGCGAATTAAATACATCGCCGATTGCGCCGCTTTTAATTCACAGACCAGATGATCACTCAATAAAACCGGCAAACTTTCTGGCTGCGCGGCCAGTGCTAACCAGGCATCGGGGGTGGCACAAGGTAAAAAATCATTGATTGGCTTAAGTAAGGCTTGGGTTTCGGCCGTATGCATAACAACTACACTTAAAAAAACATGGCACATTATAGCCCATGCCTTGCTTTGCACCAAGTTTGCGCCAGCGCAAGCATTTGCTGAAATATAGAGCAAAGTGCTTGACGAACGTGCAGAATTTGGCCATAACTGACGCAAGGGCGATCATAGGTTTGCCCGAATATGGGGCGTAGTACAAGGATAATAATTATGATACTGAACCATTTATGGGGCTTATATGCCCACCCGAAAGAAGAATGGCACACTATAGATGCCAGACACGAAAGTTTCCGCTACAGCTTGGCGCACATTATGATAGTGGCGCTTATTCCGGCTATTTGCACCTATTTTTCAGCTGTCCACCTGGGCTGGAGCATTGGCGTGGGAGAGCGTATATACCTTACTGCTGACAGCGCGACGCTGATTTCAGTAGCGATGTATTTTGCACTGATTATTGGCGTATTCGCTTTAGGCCTTTTGGCTCACTGGATGGCCCATACCTTCGGTGCAGAGCCGACTTATACCCAAACACTGGAACTGGCGGCCTATACCTCTACGCCGCTGTTTATGGTGGGTTTTGCTGCCCTCTACCCAGAGCTGTGGTTTGTCATGTCAGTGGGCCTCGTCGGCTTAGCCTATTCAGTATATCTGCTGTATGTCGGAGTACCGATACTGATGCATATACCGGAAGAGCGCGGCTTTATTTACGCCAGCTCAGTGGTGACCTGCGGTTTAGTGCTGCTGGTATGCGTAATGACTGCAACCGCCATTTTATGGAGCTCAGGCTTCGGTCCGGCGTTCACCCACTAAACTGAGTTTAGTTAAACGTATAAAGGCGCCTGTTGGCGCCTTTATTTTTGTAACAGTACGTCTGGTGCAATAGTAATACTGCAAGCTTAGCCTTCGTTATAGGTTTCCAGATTCGTCGCCATAGACATGGTCGCACCCGATTTGGCATCATCGCTGCGCATCTGATCTAAGCGGTTTAAGTAATCCTGATCGATATCGTTAGTCACATAATGGCCATCAAATACCGAGGTTTCAAACTGGCTGATCTCAGGGTTTTCCGAGCGTACAGCGGCAATCAAATCCGGTAATGACTGGAAAATCAGGCCATCAGCACCTATGGTGTCGCAAATGCTGTCGACATCATGGCCGTGAGCAATCAGCTCGTTGGCAGAGGGCATATCAATACCATACACATTCGGAAAGCGGATCTCCGGCGCGGCTGAGGCAAAATACACCTTGCGGGCGCCGGCTTCGCGTGCCATTTCAATAATCTGGCCAGAGGTGGTACCGCGGACAATAGAATCATCGACCAGCAGTACATTCTTGCCTTTAAACTCCTGCCAGATAGCATTGAGTTTACGTTTAACCGACTTTTTACGCTGGCCCTGGCCCGGCATAATAAAGGTGCGGCCAATGTAGCGGTTTTTAACAAAGCCCTGGCGAAACGGTAGGCCCAGCTCATTGGCAATTTCCAACGCCGCATCATTACTGGTTTCAGGAATAGGGATAACCACATCGATATCCAGATGCGCCCACTCACGTTTAATTTTCTGGCCCAGCACCTTGCCCATCGCCACCCGTGAGGCATAGACTGAAATATTATCAATGGTCGAATCCGGGCGGGCAAAATACACATATTCAAAAATACAGGGCGTGTAGTTAGGGTTCTCAGCACACTGATGGGTAAAGAGCTCACCCTGCTCAGTGATATACACCGCTTCACCCGGCGAAATGTCTCTTAGTACGGTAAAGCCATCTGCATCAAGTGCCACGCTCTCAGACGCCACCATATACTCAGTGCCTGCCGCAGTTTCGCGTTTGCCCATCACCAGCGGCCTGATGCCATTAGGGTCACGAAAGGCCAGCAAGCCATGACCGATAATCAGTGCCACTGCAGCATAACCGCCCCGCACCTTGCGATGTACATTGGCCAGCGCATTAAAAATTTGCTCGGCTTCTAATTGCATTGTCGATTGACTGTGCAATTCGTGCGCCAGCACGTTTAGCAAGACTTCAGAATCTGAGGTAGTGTTGATGTGGCGACGGGCAATGCGGAAAATTTCGTCTTTAAGTTCGTGCGAATTGGTTAAATTGCCATTATGCGCCAGCGCTATACCAAAGGGGCTGTTGACATAAAAAGGCTGGGCTTCTGCAGTACTGGACGAGCCTGCGGTGGGGTAACGCACATGGCCAATACCAATATTGCCTGACAGGCGCTGCATATGGCGGGTTTCAAACACATCTTTTACCAGACCATTAGCTTTGCGTAAGCGCAGCGTATTATTGTCAACGGTAACAATGCCCGCAGCATCCTGCCCCCGGTGTTGTAATACTGTCAAACCGTCATATAATGCCTGATTAACCGGATACTTACCTACGATACCAACAATACCACACATTGATTTTTCCTCGCCAGGCTATGGCTTTTGCATAAAACTAGAGTGTTGTTTCAAATAATCGAAAAACCACTCAATGATAAAACCGAATTCGGGGATCAAGCTGGATTGCTGCCACCACTGCGCGGTAGCCGCTGGCGTAAAAGCGTCCATAAAGAACAGTACAGCACTGACCACCAGCACGCCACGCAAGCCGCCAAATACCAGCCCCAGCACTCTGTCAGTGCCACTTAAGCCAGTGCTTTGTACCAGTTTGCCTACCACGTAATTCACTAAGGCGCCCAGAATCAGTGCAGCAATAAATAAGATAGCGATGGCCGAAGCGTTACGCAAAGTGGCATCAGAAATAGCCGTAAAGTAGCCAGCCAGGTGCGGATAATAAAAACTGGCAATGAAAAACGCCACTATCCACACCGCCAGTGAGATGGCTTCTTTAACGAAGCCGCGGACCAGGCTAATTAACGCCGATAAGGCAATCACCGCCAGTATTACAAAATCAACCCAAACCATTTGCTACCAAAGGATGCTTGATGACGGCGCGCATTCTACCAAATCACAGCGCAGCATGCCTAATTATTTTCAATAGGCTGATAACTGATCACGTTTAACCGCTCAATACCGGTCAACTGCTGCAAAGCTGGCAGCTTGCGTTCTAACTCAGCTTTACGCAGGTCTGGGCCAACTAACACGCTGGTCAGCTGCTGGCCGGCGCTGTTAGTAATATTACGGGTAAAGGCCGGATGGCCGGCATCCCGTAACTTTTTCAGCAAGGCATTGGCATTTTGCGGGTTACTAAAGCTGCCAACCCTCACCACCCAGGCAGCCTGTCCAGCGGCGATGGCCGTACTGCTATTTGCCGTAGCAGGTTGAACTGGCGTACTGGCAGGCGTCGCGGTGGCGAGAGGCGGAGTTGCAGCGGGTGTGCCCGCTGTCACACTGGCATAGCTTTGTGATGGCAAGCCATTATCATCTTCGTTGACTGAAGCGGACTCATCTTCCACGGCAACTTCATTGCTCACTGCCGGGGTTTGCACCAACTCGCGCTGTTGTTGTAAAGCAGGGTTATTAAAAGGCTCTACTTTATGTAATCCCTGAAACTCTGGGCGGTTTGGGATCACTTTAAAATCATCTTTTACTACCTGCTTTTCACCATCCAGCAAGTCGGGTAAAAAGATAATGGCTGCTAACACCAGGATGGTGGTACCCAGCAAACGGTGTTTAAATGCTGCTGTCATTCTGCCTCCTTCATGGTTATGGCCATTACCTCTGATACCGTTACAAAAGAGCCGAATATGACTAAAAGCTCATCATCTGCCAGTTCAGCGCGCAGCTGATTAAATGCCGGGGCTAATTGCTCATGTTTAAGGCAAGACACTGACGCCGGCAAGGCCGCACTCAGCTGCGTAGCACTGGCGCCGCGGCCAGTATGCAAGGTCACAAGATGCCACTGATCAATCAATGACGTCAAGGGCTGCAGGCTTTGCTTAAGGTCTTTATCCTTCAGCATACCGACCAGCGCCAGCACCCGTCGATACTTGGGTGCCACTATTGTCAGCTGGCTGGCCAGATAGGCAGTTGATTGCGGATTATGCGCGACATCCACTAAAATCGCGGGCTTGCGGCCTAACCATTGCATTCTTCCGGGCAAATTTAGTGTGGCTAAACACTGTTGCAACTGGTTGGGCGTTGGCAATAACTGCAATGCGGCCAGTGCCGCCAGGCTGGTGGCAATATTTTGTACCGGGATTTGCGCTAAAGGTAAGTTGCGGTATTGCTGAGCAGAATCTGGCAGGCTAGCGCCTGGCAACTGGTCAAACTGCCAATGCCAATGCCACTGCGCTTGCTCCAGCTGATAATGATATTGTTGCCCAACCGCCACTACTGTACTGCCAAGCAGTTTCGCATGCTCAAGTACCGAGAGGGGCGGCTGTGGGTCGCCCACGATCACCAATTTACCCGGGCGCATAATCCCGGCTTTTTCGCGTCCAATGGTTTCGCGGTCATTCCCCAGCCAGTCCTGATGGTCTAAATCAACAGTGGTAATAATCGACAGCTCAGGCTCGATGATATTAGTGGCATCTAACCGCCCTCCCAGGCCCACTTCTATCAGGCAAAAATCGGGGGCAGCCTGTCGCAATAACCAAAAGGCCACCAGGGTGGTAAATTCAAAATAGGTAAGCTCAGTGTCACCGCGCAATGCTTCAACCGCAGCAAAGCCGGCCAACCATTGCTCGTCGGGGAGATCCTGCGCGTTTACACGCAGGCGCTCATTAAAGCGTAGCAAATGGGGCGAGCTGTAAACGCCAACACTAAAGCTCTGAGCCAGCAATAATTGCTCTAAGGTACGGGCAGTGGTGCCCTTACCATTAGTGCCGCCAATTAAGATAGTACGGCCGGGCAGTTGCTGTAATTGTGCTTTTGTTGCCACAGCGGCAACCCGGCTTAATCCCAGCTCAATGTTATCTATCGGATGGCGTTGTTCAATATAACAAAGCCAATCGGCCAGGGTGTGGCACAATTGGCTGGATAAAGTTGGTTGCGGCATAAGTCCCTAAACGGCAGTAAACTCAGTGTCAGGCGCCGGCAATTGCATAAATTTCGCCAATAACCGGGCCAGGGTGTCGCGCATTTTACGCCGGTCTACAATCATATCAATAGCACCGTGCTCTAATAAAAATTCACTGCGCTGAAAGCCTTCAGGGAGTTTTTCACGTACCGTTTGCTCGATAACCCGTGGGCCGGCGAAACCAATTAACGCTTTGGGCTCTCCAATATTGATATCGCCAAGCATAGCTAAACTGGCAGATACGCCGCCCATGGTCGGATCGGTTAATACCGAAATATAGGGCAGCCCCTGCTCACTCATCCGCGCCAGCGCGGCACTGGTTTTTGCCATCTGCATTAAGGAGAACAGCGCTTCCTGCATGCGGGCACCACCACTGGCAGAAAAACAGATAAAGGGAATTTTGTGTTGCAGCGCATAATCCACACCAGCCACAAATTTAGCACCAACCACCGACGCCATAGAGCCGCCCAAAAATTCAAATTCAAAGGCCGCAGCAACTACTGGCATTCCTTTAAGGGTGCCGTGCATCACAACCATCGCATCTTTTTCGTTGGTGTCTTTTTGTGCAGCCAGCAAGCGGTCTTTGTAACGCTTACTGTCTTTAAATTTCAATAAATCCTGCGGTTCCATGTCAGCGGCCAGTTCAGCAGTGGAGTTGGTATCAAACAAGTGCTGCAGCCGCATCCGGGCATTAACCCGCATATGATGATCACATTTAGGGCAAACACCCAGATTGCGATCTAAATCGGCTTTATATAATACGGCATCACAGGAGGTACATTTAGTCCAGACTCCTTCAGGAATATTGCGACGACCCGAAGTAGAGGTTCTGGGCAGGATTTTTTCTAACCAACTCATAATAATTCCTATGCAAAAGGCATTTGGCTACCAGCACTAAAGTGCGCAAAAAAGGCCTAAAAACGCCGAAAAAAACTAAACGGTGGCTATTAAAGCACAAATGACCCGTTACAGAATATAGCTAACTGGTCTTAGTAGTCTAGCAAACAACTACGCTAATAACCGCTATCAGCTAAAAACAACGGCCCTTCTGGCGAGTCCGGAATAGCAAACTGCTCTGGATAGTCAACTTGCACTAAATACAAGCCCCCCGGCTTGGCAGTAGCTGCTGCGGCATTCCGATCTTTATTGTGTAGTAACTCGGCCAGCCAGCTTACCGGTTTACGGCCCATGCCCACTTCCAGCAAACTGCCGGTAATGTTGCGCACCATATGATGTAAAAAGGCATTAGCTTTAATATCCAGCACAATATAGTCGCCTACCCGCGCTAAATCTAAATGATGAATATTACGAAACGGTGTTTTAGATTGGCACTGAATGGCTCTGAAGGCACTAAAGTCATGCTCACCCAGTAAGGCCACGGCAGCCTGACGCATCAGGTCAAGGTCAAGTTGCTGGTGGTAATGACTTAATCCGGCACGAAGTATGGCCGGACGATAGGCTTTGTTATAAATAATATAACGGTAGCGACGGGCAGTGGCACTAAAGCGGGCATGAAAGCTGTCAGGTACCACTTTGGCCCAGCGCACAGCAATTTGATCTGGCAACTTGCTGTTAGCCCCCATGATCCAACCTTTGGCATCTCGTACTGCGTTGGTATCAAAATGCACCACCTGAGCCGTTGCATGCACACCAGCATCGGTTCTGCCAGCACAAAACACTTCCACAGGATGATTGGCGATAGCAGATAATGCTGTTTCCAGTTCCTGCTGAACGCTGTTCACTTCCCGCTGCCGCTGCCAGCCAAAAAAGCCAGCGCCATCATATTCTAATCCTAACGCTATACGCATCTGCCACCCTCTGCCAAACCGCGGCGATTATACCGCAGTCAACGCCGGATGCCAGTGAAAGCTATTCGCTGGCTTTGAGCTTCAATGCTTCTGCTTTAACATGCTCTGGCGCCTCTGACTGTTGTAACTCGTCAATCAGTTGTAGCGCATTTTCCTGTTCGCCAATTTCAATATAGGCTCGGATTAAATCCAGCTTCACGGCAAAACCGGCGTCTTCTAAGTCAACATCTTTAGGGGTATCACTGCCGATCACATCTGCAAACTCGGCCAAGCCAACATCAACATTTAATTGATTAAAGCGCTCGCTATCTTCCTCGGCATGCTCGCTGGCCGTCAATAAATGGTCTATCTCAACAAAGTCCTCATCCTGCATCAGTGCCACCTCATCGGAGGGCACCAGCACAGTAGCTAACGTTTCAGTCGGGGCTAAGGCTTCAGTATCTATGTCTTGCAAGTCAGCTTGATCCAGGGCGTCGGCTTGCTGCTCCAGTGTTAAAAGCATAGTGTCAAAGGGCGTTTGCTCCAGTTCACTGAGCGCTTCATCCACTAAATCTAATTCAGGATACGATTCGAGCATCTTACTGGGGTTTTCTACCGACAACGCTGCTTCACTGGGCCGACTGACGCTTTCATCTTCAATGCCCTGCAAATCCAGGTTAGTCAGGGTAGCGTCTTGCTGCTCATCTTCACTATCCGGTTCTGCCAACTCGTCCATCTGAGCAACATCTTCAAGTGAATCAATATTTTGCGCAAGAGCTACGGGGGACTCAACTTGCTGCAGAATGTCTTCCAACTCAGCTTGCAACAGCTCAATACTTGCGGTGTCATCATCGGCCTGCTCGCTGCTCAACTCAGAAGCTGTTTCTGCAGCCAGTTGCTCGGCAAAAGCATCTAATTCACTGCTGTCGAACGGTTGCTCTGTGGGATGTTCGACAAAATTAACATCCAGCGCTATCTCTTCGTCATTAAGCTGCACGTCTGCAGATAGCTCAGGGGCTAACGCCTCTTCGTCCTCAGGCTCTGACGGCATCAGTGCAGCTTGTGCATCGGCTAACTCAGCCTCATCCAATGAGGGCTTTGTATCGAATTGGGCAGTAGCAGTAGCGGCAGCGGTAATGGCACTGACATCTTCGTCGTCCAGTGGGATATCCAGCTCAATCTCTTCCAACAGATCATCCAACTCATCATTGGAGAGCTCATGGCTGGACAACTCCATTGCGTCCCGGGCAGTGTTTAGCCCCTGCACTTCTGCCGTTATTTCAACAGATGACTCAGATTCAGTTTGTAAATCAACGATTTCTTCGTCGTCATCATCAGCCAACAGTAAGGCATTTAAATCACTGTCAGATAGTATATTATCAGCATCAAACTCAATGTTATCTGTCTCTGCCACCGGATCTTTGGTATCCGAATCAAACGCATTGAGATCATCGTCAAGCACATCATCCAGTAAATTAGTATCTAATAAATCATCTTCCAGCTGATCAGTAATTAACAGATCATCACCCAGTAAATCATCATCCAACAACATATCATCGGTAAAATCGCTTAGCTGCTGTTCCGGGGTGGAGTCTGTGGCGCTTTGGCTGTTAAAGCTGTCATCCAACAGGCTGTCATCAATTTCAAACAGACTAATATCATCAAAATCATTGTTATCCAGCGGCGGCAACGGTGATTGGTAACCGGCCTTAGCTGCGGGCTCAGCTGTCGCGGCACTCACCACTTGTTCAGATGCTTTGCTGCGCCGTTTGACCCATAACAACACGCCAAACAATAATAATAATGCGGGTAAAGAAGCCGCCAGTAACCAGCCTATCGGGCTACTCAACCACTGCGCTACACTGCTACTTTGTTCTGCTGCTGCGGCTTCTGCAGCGAGTCTGGCCTGCTCTGCCGCTAACAATTCCGCTTGTTGTTGCAGTAATAAATTAATTTGCTGCTGTAACAGGCTGTCTTCGCTTAGCTGGGATTTGAGCGCGACTAACTCCGTCTCTAACCGGCCTAAACTGTCTTTCAGTTGGTTATTCTCATATACAATGCTTTCAATTAGTTGCATTGAATTAGTAAAATCACTGCGTAATTGCTCTAACTGCGGCAATAGCGGATTGGTCTGCGTATCCGCAGTTTTCAGCGCAAGCCTGGCCGCCTCTCGTCGGTTACGCTCGGCCCATTGTCTGTCATCGGCTTCTGATTTACGGCGGGCCAACTCAGCATCAATCTGACGTATAGCTCGTAAATCAGGGATAGTTAAGATGGCACCTGGGCGCAAATGATTTAAGTTGCCATCGATAAAGGCATCAGGGTTAAGCAGCATTAATGCATACATCACCTGGTAATTACTGACACTGTCATTTGGCCGAATTTGTTCAGCAATACGCCATAAAGTATCGTTTGCCGTTAAGGGCCCCAACTGACGTTGTTGCAACTGACTGTCTGTGTCACGCGGTCCACGTAACTGAGTGTTAGTTGTCTCAGCCAGTGCCAGTGACGAAAAATTGACAAGCAGCAGGCATAACAGTGTACGAACAAGCATTAATTATCCTTACCAGGGCTATTACAGCTATCTTAATTTTTTGATGCAAACGGTGTTCCACAATTTACATTCAGCTAGTTGATGTGCAAACTATAAGGCAGTATATAAAAAAAAGCTCCGATTGGAGCTTTTTTTTATTTTGCGAATTAAACACGGATTACAGATAATCGCGGATCAAATGCTCAGCGATCTGGATACTGTTAGTAGCTGCGCCTTTGCGGATGTTATCGGCCACCACCCACAGGTTTATACCCTGCTGATGGGACAAATCTTGCCGGATGCGACCAACAAATACCTCATCCTTGCCGGTAGCGCTGCACACTTGCGTTGGAAAATCAGCATTGTCTTCCAGTAACACCACGCCAGGCGCTTCGGCCAGCAAGGCCTTGACCTGTTCAACACTTATCGGCATCCGGGTTTCAATGTGTACCGCTTCAGCATGGCCATAAAATACCGGCACTCTAACAGCGGTTGCGTTAACTGCGATATCGTTATCAGCAAAGATCTTCTGCGTTTCCCAGTGCATCTTCATTTCTTCTTTGGTGTAGCCGTTATCCATAAACACATCAATTTGCGGGATCACGTTAAACGCAATTTGCCGGGCAAACTGACCATCGCCTTCCAATGGCCGGCCATTCATCAATTGCACCGTCTCAGAGGCCAGCGCATCGACTGCATGCTGCCCTGCACCACTGACAGACTGATAAGTGGCCACATTAATACGGCTGATACCCACGGCATCATAAATCGGTTTTAACGCCACCAGCATCTGAATGGTTGAGCAATTGGGGTTGGCGATAATGTTGCGATTGCGATAATCAGCAATAGCAGCGGCATTGACCTCAGGCACCACCAACGGAATATCGGCGTCATAGCGAAAATGCGAGGTATTATCTATGACTACACAACCGGCTTCAGCCGCTTTTGGGGCATAAATAGCCGATACACTGCCACCTGCTGAAAACAGCCCGATTTGCGCCTGACTCCAGTCAAACTGCTCTGCGTTCAGCACCGTTATTTTTTTTCCTTTGAAGGTAACAGTGCCACCAGCAGAGCGACTGCTGGCCAGTGCAAATAATTGGCCTACCGGAAAATCCCGTTGCTCAAGGATTTCAATGAGATGTTGGCCGACCAAGCCGGTCGCGCCTAAAACAGCGACATTATATTGTGACGCCATGCCTGTATTCCTCTTTTAATTACTGACCACTAAAGCCGAGTTGCTGCGCCAGCGCCGCCCCGGCGCCGGTTACCGTTAATGAGCTGAATTCACGTCGCGGCGGATAAGATTTTCTGAGCCAGTCAAAACCCTTTTCTGCCAGATGAAAACGTAATAAGGCATCATCACGGCGCACATCATATATCATTCTGCTGACATTTTGGACATCCGGAAGCCCAAATACGGAAGAAATATGTAATTGTTGCAATGCTGCCGCGGGCATAAAATGCTGTAACTTGTGTTCAACAGGAAGTTGCCATTGTTGACACAGCTGCTGATACAGCATTTCGGTGCCACGGGCCTTACCTTCCACACTATGACCGGCAATATGGGCGGTGGCAATATCAGTGAAGGCAAGTAAGGGAGTGAGAATATCGGGCTCGCTTTCCCATACATCCAGCACCAGCGGCCGGCGCTGTTGTTGCTGAGCGATCAGTAACGCCTGATTGTCTATTACGGCGCCACGGCTGGCGTTAATCAGTGCGCAGCTTGCAGATAGCCGCTGTAATACTTCACTATTAATCAGATGATGGGTTTGCAGCGGGCCTTTTTTTATTAACGGCGTGTGCAGGCTAATAATATCGGCGTTAAGGCAGAGGCTGGCAAAATCGGTGTGTTCAAACTCAGGCTCAAGTTGTGCGCGCAGAGGATCACATTGTAATACCTTAATCCCCAGCAGTTGAAGGGTGTGCACCAAGCGACGACCAATATTGCCGCACCCTACCACACCGACTGTTTTATCCGCTAATTGCCATTGATAGCGTTCTGTTAACACCCAGATACTGCTTAGCACATATTCCACCACAGATTGCGCATTACAACCGGGCGCCGAATAAAATGGGATACCGCGCTTAGCCAGATAAGGCTGATCTATATGATCCATGCCAATGGTGGCCGTGCCCACAAAGCGCAAACGCTTATTGTCGGCCAGTAAGCTGGCATCTACCTTAGTTATAGAGCGGACCAATAACACATCCGCATCTACCAACTGTTCTGCGCTGACCTTACGGCCATCAAAGCGCACGACCTCGCCCAGTGACTGAAAAAACTCACTGACCAAAGGCATGTTTTCATCTGCGTATATTTTCATTAAAGATCCTAAAGCTAACCCGCTGGCAGTGTAGCAAAAAAAAAGGCCAGACTTACAGGACGTCTGGCCTATTTATTACAGTATTTAAGCTTTACGCACGGTATTTTTGCATCACCAGCGTCGCATTGGTACCACCAAAACCGAAGCTGTTAGACATTACGGTATTCAGTTCAGACTGAGTGGTTGTAGTGATAATATTTAAGCCCGCAGCCGCCTCATCTAAAGTACCGATATTAATAGAAGGTGCGATAAAGTTGTGCTGCATCATAAGCAATGAATAAATGGCTTCGTGCACACCGGCAGCACCCAGCGCATGGCCGGTCATCGCTTTAGTGGCACTGATAGCTGGAGATTGACCGGCAAACACTTGCTGAATCGCCGCCAGCTCTTTTACATCGCCTACCGGCGTGCTGGTACCATGAGTATTGACATAGTCAATCTTACCGCTGACACCTTGCATGGCCATTTCCATACAACGCACAGCGCCTTCACCACTGGGTGCCACCATATCGTAACCATCAGAGGTCGCGCCATATCCGACTATTTCAGCATAAATCGTCGCGCCACGGGCCAGTGCATGCTCTAATTCTTCTACTACCAAAATACCGCCACCACCACTGATCACAAAGCCATCGCGATCGGCATCATAAGTGCGGCTGGCTTGTTGTGGTGTGTCATTATAGCGGCTGGATAAGGCGCCCATCGCATCAAACTCCATCGCCAGCGTCCAATGTACCTCTTCACCACCACCGGCAAACACGATATCCTGCTTACCCAGTTGAATAAGCTCTACAGCATGGCCAATACAATGTGCACTGGTGGCACAGGCAGAACTGATAGAGTAATTCACACCTTTAATTTTAAAAGGTGTGGCCAGACAAGCTGAGCAAGTACTGGACATCGTTTTTGGCACGGCATAAGGCCCTACCCGCTTAACGCCTTTTTCACGTAGGGTATCGGCCGCTTCAATCTGCGCTTTTGATGAAGCGCCACCAGAGCCCACCACTAAACCAATACGTGGATCTGAAATTTGTTCCACAGTTAAACCGGCATCGGTAATGGCTTCCTGCATGGCGATATAAGCATAGGCTGCGGCATCACCCATAAAGCGCATGGCTTTACGGTCAATCAGGCTGGCTGGGTCTAATTTAATATCTCCCCACACCTGAGAGCGTAAACCATACTCTGCAAACTCAGGCGCAAAATTTATTCCGGATTTACCGGCTTGTAATGCCGCCAACACTTCTGCCTGATTGTTACCGATACTCGATACAATCCCCAATCCCGTAATAACGGCTCTTTTCATGCTTGCTTCCTCAACCTGCTTTTGGCAGTAATATTCACTATTCAATTCTGGCGTATTGTACGGACTTTAACTGCCAAACTGGTCAGCTTTGAGCGCACAACTGTACTCTGTTTTTAATTTTGCGTCAGCCTGAGGTAAACTACAAGCCGATTTTTCAGCTCAGGTTCTGCTATGCAACCACTTTGCCACGCCAAGATCCACTTTAATGACCACGGCACCCCGGTGGCCTCTGACTTTGATGATATTTATTTTTCGAACGAAGGTGGTCTGGCAGAAACCGATTACGTGTTTTTGCAGCAAAATGGTTTACCCGAACGCTGGCAGCAACACCCCCTACGCCACTTTCATATTATGGAAACCGGTTTTGGTACTGGCGCCAACTTTTTACTCAGCTGGCAGCGCTTTCGGGCGTTTCGTAAGCGCTCGCCCGATGCAAGCTGTCAGCGGCTGTACTTTAGTAGTTTTGAGCAATTTCCACTAACACTGGCTGATTTACAACAAGCGTTGCAGGCATTACCGCAATTAGCTGAATTACATCAGGCGCTATTGGCAGTGTACCCACCGGCACTCAGTGGCTGTCACCGTTTGGTGTTCGATCAGGGTAACGTAGTGCTGGATCTGTGGTTAGGTGATGTCAATCATTTACTGCCGCAATTACCGCTCTCTAAAGTCGATGCGTTTTTTCTTGATGGCTTTGCGCCCGGTAAAAACCCGCAAATGTGGCAGCCTGAGTTATTTGCACAACTGGCCCGTTTCAGCGGTGAGCACAGCAGTGTCGCGACTTTTACCGCCGCTGGGCTGGTGAAACGCGGCTTAGCAGATGCCGGTTTTGTGGTGAAAAAAGTAAAAGGCTTTGGCCGCAAACGCGACATGTTGACGGCAATCTGGCCAGGGCCAGATAAGCTTTCCCCCGCGCCAGAGCAAGCGGTGGTCATCGTCGGTGCAGGCTTAGCCGGCCTGACCCTAGCATTAAAGTTAGTGCAGCAAGGCCGGGCCGTACAAATGCTATGTGCCGATGCCAAGGTGGCCACTGGTGCCTCACATAACCGGCAAGGCGCCTTTTATCCCAATCTGAATGCCACGCTTAACCCGGCCAGCCTGTTGCACAGTGCGGCATTTTACTATGGCCGACAGCATTATCAGCACTGTATTGAGCAAGGTATGGATATACCGCTGGATTGGTGCGGAGTGTTACACCTGGCCAGCAACGAGCAATTACAGCAAAAGCAGCACGCTTTACTTAGTCAGGGAAATTGGCCAACACGTCTGGTGCACGGTGTTGATGCTGCCGAGGCCAGCGAACTGGCGCAACTCCCTCTGCCCTGTGGTGGTATTTTTTTTCAGCAAGGCGGCTGGCTAAGTCCGCAAACTTACTGTCAGGCGGTATTTAACTATCTGCAACAGCAGTCTCTGTTTAGCGCCGTATTTAATTGCCGCCTAGAACAACTGCAACATCAGGGGGAGCAGTGGTTACTAAGCTGCAGTGATGGCCAGCATTACCTGGCATCGTGTGTGGTGTTGGCATCTGGCGCTGATTTGACGTCCTTAGCACCTTTCACTGTGCTGCCACTGCGTAAAGTTCGCGGTCAGGTCAGCCATATTGAACAAGCGCCCTTAACCTCACTTAAAACCGTTATTTGTCACAAAGGTTACCTGACTCCTGCCTGGCAAGGGCAGCATGCGGTGGGTGCTACTTTTGACAGAGACAGTAAACATTGCGATGTTTTGGAGCAGGATAATGTTGACAACCTGGCGCAGTTAAACCAACAACTACAACAGCCTGGCTGGTTTGCCGGAGCTAAAGTGGTAGGTGCAAAAGCCGCCTTCAGAGCCACTTTACCAGACCACTTACCCATGGCAGGAGCCTGGCAACAACAGCCTGAACTTATGGTGTTTAGCGGTCTTGGTGCCAGAGGCCTGCTATTTGCCCCCTTACTGGCTGAATATATTGCTTGTCAGCTCAATCGGTTACCGCTACCTTTAACGACAATCACTGCCAACAGCTTGTCACCTATGCGCTTTTTAAAAGCCTAGAACGCCCCGGAGCCTTTGATGTCAGTAAATTTGCACATCCTGATAGCTGAAGATGATGAATTTTTAAGTGCATTATTACAGGCGCAATGCGGCAGTCTCGGTTTTAGCAGCACCGCTGTAGCTAATGGCGAACTGGCTGTCAGTGCTGCATTGAGTTATCAATATGATGTGTTACTGATGGATATTCAGATGCCAGTGTGCGATGGCATTGCAGCGATGACCTTGTTAAGGCAATTGGGCTATGAACGGCCGATTATTGCCATGTCTTCTGACGATGTTCAGGCCGAAGGATTTGATAAA